>JAMPBF010000005.1 GCA_023666805.1 Bacillota bacterium | reverse complement strand
GAAACCCTGATGGTTTCCCCCTAAGACCCCTTTCATTCCGAAATTTATAAAGTGTAACTTTTTCGACAGTCTGAGCTGTAAGCGTTTTAATAGCTTACAGCTTTTATTGACAAATTGATAAAAAAGTAAAATTATTTTCAAATAACACTTTGCCGATCAATTCAAATACATTTCTCAATTGAGAACAGATTTTACCGTCTCAAAGAAAAGGTCGATTCCTTTTTCCCGCATATCATCTCCCTGCCCTTTATCTGCCATTGCTGCTATTTCGGGATTTACAGGAAGTCTGCATACCGACTTTATGCCGAATTTTGCCGCAATATCATTTATGTGGCTTTCTCCGAAAATGTTATGCTCTTTCCCGCAGTTATCGCATTTAAAGTAGCTCATATTTTCCACAATGCCAAGAATAGGAATATTCATGGCATTTGCCATATTTACGGACTTTTCGACGATCATGGAAACCAGCTCTTGAGGGCTTGTTACAACGATTATTCCGTCTACCGGAACGGACTGGAATACGGTCAAAGGCACATCTCCCGTTCCCGGAGGCATATCTACAAACATGTAATCAATATCATTCCAAATAACATCGGTCCAAAATTGCTTTACCATTCCCGCAATGACAGGACCTCTCCAAATTACGGGATCGGTGGTTTTTTCGAGAAGGAGATTAAGTGACATTACGGATATTCCCTTTTCTGTCTTGGAAGGGATTATGCCGTTTTCGTCCCCGTAAGCACGTCCCCGAAGTCCGAATATTTGAGGTATGGAGGGACCCGTTATGTCGGCGTCCAATATAGCCGTGCGGTTTCCAGTGCGGTTGGATTCTGCGGCTAACATTGAGGTGACCATGCTTTTGCCTACTCCGCCTTTGCCGCTGACCACGGCAATTATTTTTTTGATTTTAGAAAGAGGGTGGGGCGATTCCCTTAAATCCTGAGGCTGTGTTCTTGAAGAACAGCTTTCACCGCAGGAAGAACAGTCGTGTGTACATTCGCTCATTTCAGTATATCCTTTCTGTGTAAAAAATTAACTGTTTTTATTGTATCAAATAATGCGCAAATTGTCAATCATATTCGGCGCTAAGCTGTCCGCATGCCGCCTTAATGCCGCTGCCAAATTCTCTGCGGAAAATTGCGTTAACCCCCAACCTTCTGAGAGAGCGGTAAAAATCGTCGGCATTTGAGGAACGTTTAAATCCCAAAGTATCTGTGGGATTATACGGAATAAGGTTTATAAAGCAGTTAATTCCCTTTACCAATTCCGCCAGCTCCTCCGCCTGCTCCAAGCCGTCGTTTATTCCGTCCAAAAGAATATATTCAAAAGCTATACGTTTTTTTTCGGATATTGAATAATCCCTTACCTTATCCATAAGCTGCCGCAAATTCCAACGGTTATTTACGGGCATCAGTCTGCCCCGCAGCTCGTCGTTGGGTGCATGGAGACTGATCGCAAGATTAAATCCGCAGTCTATTTCCTTTAACCTGTCGATCAAAGGCACAATTCCGCAGGTGGAAAGAGTGATGTGTTTTCCTCCGAAAGCAAAGCCGCAGGGCGATGAGATTATCCTAAGAAAATCCGCTACATTGTCGAAATTATCAAGAGGTTCGCCGATACCCATTATGGATATGTGACCGATTTCATATCTCTTTGCCATAAAAAGCACCTGCGAGACCATTTCCCCCGCAGTGAGACTGCGGCGCTTTTTAAGCCTTCCGCTTTGGCAAAAAGCGCAGCCCATAGCGCAGCCGACCTGCGTGGAAACGCAAAGCCCCGCACCGTATTTATGCTTCATTAAAACAGTTTCCACCCTGCTGCCGTCAGCCAGCTCCAACAAGGCTTTGACCGTATCCGCTTCTTCCATGATCGCTTTCGCCATAGGTAAATCAAAAGAAAAATCATTGCCAAGCATCGTTTTTGCCCTATTTCCGATTTCTTTGATTTCATCAAGCTCTGTACGGCTTCTGTATATGGCTTTATACAGTATTTTGGCTTTTGCTTTATTATCCCCGTGAGCCGCAAAATAACCTTCCAGCATTTCGAGAGTAAAATCATAAAAATACATAAATAATACCTCATAATCTATAATTTAATTTTAACATCTTTTTGATTGAAAATCAACTTTATGTCCAAAATTAATTTTGGAGGTATTTTTTATGTATAAATTTAAAGGTTATTATTTTAAATGCAGCAGCCCGCAGCATACCTTGGCATTAATACCCGCATGCCATGGCATTGCTTCTTCCCTGCAAATAATCACGGAAAACAGCTCTTATAACGTCGATCTCGACTTTTTAAGATTTGGAGAAAAGCCGTCAAGGGTAAAAACAAACAACTGCATATTTTCCGAAAAGGGATTACTGCTTGAAATAGACACCGACGAAGTTAAAGCCAAGGGCTTGCTGCATTTTGGGAAACTTACTTCTTTAAGCTATGATATTATGGGACCGTTTAAGCTTTTGGCTCCTATTTTGCAATGCAGACACCGTGTGATAAGCATGTATAACAGCGTCAACGAAAAAATTTCAGTAAATAAGGAAAGTTTTTTGTTTAGAAACGGCAAGGGATATATAGAAGGTGACGAAGGCGTTTCTTTCCCCTCAAGCTATATTTGGGCACAATGCTTTTGGAACGTCGGGTCAATGATGCTAAGCGCAGCTGACGTACCGCTGCCGGGCTTTTCGATCAACGGAATAATCGGGGCGATAATCACAGAAAAAAAGGAATACCGATTCGGCACTTACTTGGGAGCAAGCGCAAAATATTTATCTCGCAGCTCAGCGGTCATAAAACAGGGCGATTACACTTTAACGGTAAAAAATCTGTCCGAAAAGGGTCACGATCTTTTTGCGCCAAATAACGGCTGCATGAACAGGATCATATGCGAAAATGTCAAAAGCCGCATATATGTGAATTTAAAAAGGAAAAATAATACCTTGTTGGAATTTGTAAGCGACGAGGGCAGCTTTGAATCGGAAATACAATAGCTCATATATCGATATTGCCGGTTGAGGGATTATCCAAAAGCAATCCGTCTTCCGAAAACCTTGACCCGTGACAGGGACAATCCCAGGTGTTCTCCGCCTTATTCCACTTTAAGCGGCAGCCCAAATGAGGACAGCGCCTTTTGCTGAAGCCGATCAAATTTACAACCGCTTCTCCCATATTAACAAAAAGCTGAGGTCTGATAATGCTGCGAGAAGGATCGAATACGTCCTCGTATTTGTTTCCCGTGCCCATAACGATATTTGACAGGAGCTGCGCTGCCGCCATGGAAGAGGTCATTCCCCATTTATTGAATCCTGCCGCAACATAAAGTCCTTCTGTACTCTTGGAATACTTTCCGATATACGGAACACTGTCCAATGTCATACAGTCCTGTGTTGCCCAATGATATTTTTCTGCGGATTCGGGATAATGTTTTTGGGCAAAATCTCTAAGCGCCTGCCAATTGCCGCCCTTCTTGCCTGTTTTGTGTCCGCCTCCGCCAAGCAGCAATAAATCGCCGTAATTTCTGAAGGAAAAACCGTTTTCCTCTCCGTCAACATACATTCCCTCCAAAATCTGAGCATTTTGCAGCGCAATGACATAAGAGCGGGATTGATACATTTTAAGGTAATAACAGCCATGCTTATTTAATATGGGAAAGTGGGAAGCCACAATAATTTTTCTCGCCCGTACAGTTCCGCTTCCCGTTGTTACTTGATTTTCAGACATTTCTCTCACAAAGGTCTTTTCATATATATTTAAGTCCTTTGCAATTTGTGAAAAAAATTTAACGGGATTAAATTGCGCTTGATTCGGGAAGCGTACCGCTCCCGCCACCTTAAACGGCAATTCGTTTACATTTACCTTTTCCGCAGGAAATCCCAATCTCCTTACCGTTTCGGCTTCCTGAACAAGTCTTTGTTCTCCTTCTTTGAGATATACAAAAGAGGCAGCCTCGGTAAAATCGCAGGGATAAATCCTGCTCATTTCGCGATAAGTATCCAAAGCCCGTCTGTTTGCCTCAAAATAAAGCCTTGCTTTATCGTATCCCATTTCCTTTACCAGCCTGCTGTAGACAAGTCCGTGCTGAGTCGTGATTTTTGCGGTAGTAGCTCCGGTCACACCGGATAAAATACGGTCTCCCTCCAGTATAATATAATCCACGCCCATTTTTTTCAGAAAATAACCGCAAAGAAGTCCCGCTGCACCGCCGCCTATAATTAAGACGTCGGTTTCGGCGTCACCGTGCAGCTCTTTAAATCGAGGCATTTCCGCCGTATCGCTCCAAAGCCTTTTTTGACATTTCTCCATATAATCGCCCCCGTTATTTTTTCTTCGTTTTATCATTAACATTTTTTCTCATTTTATCCCCCAAAAAAGCTTAGGTTAAATTTGATCCTTCTTTTTTTAATAATCACGGAATAAACGGTATTGCATTTCGGTTTTTAATGTGTTATAATATATAAGGTAGTAAAAGCAGAAGGGAAAAATAAGAATGAGACCGAGGGACAGAGAAAAAATGAAGCTGGCCTTTAGAATCGGCGCAGGAATTTTAGCCGTGCTGATTTTAGTCGGTTATCTTGTTTCTTCCTTTATGTGATTAAATTTTAGGAGGCATTAAAATGTCACAGATTTTAGTTGAAACATCAGCCCGTCATGTTCACGTTACCAAGGAAACACTCGAGATCCTTTTCGGAAAGGACGCTTCCCTCACAAAGAAAAAAGACCTATCTCAGCCCGGACAGTTTGCCTGTGAAGAAAGAGTAACTGTTGTCGGTCCTAAAAAGTCATTGGCAAATGTTTCTATTCTCGGTCCGTGCCGCTCTGCGGATCAAGTCGAGCTTTCCGCAACCGACGCACGCTCCGTTGGACTTCCCATTGCAATAAGAGAAAGCGGAGATATTGCAGGCACTCCCGGCTGTAAGCTTGTCGGTCCTTGCGGCGAGGTTGAAATCAAGGAAGGCGTTATAGTTGCAAAGCGTCACGTTCACCTTACCCCCGAAACAGCCGAAAAGCTCGGTGTTAAGAATAAGGACATAGTATGGGTCAAAATCGATACACCCGAAAGAAAAGCCGTTTTAGGCGATGTGGTTATAAGAGTAAGCGAAAACTTTGCCGACGCTATGCACATTGACACCGATGAATCCAATGCGATCGGAGCTACTCCCAATCTCTACGGTGAAATACTTAAAAGCCTTTAACCAATATAATTTAAATAACACGTTGAGAAAACCCAACGTGTTATTTTTTATCAGATCACTAAATCAGCTTACAAATCGCAACTGAAATTATAGCCGCCCCTCCTATTCGCTGAACAAAAGCTGGAGCATTTTTATTGATTTTAAGCCCCGCCCTGTTGCCGAAAAATACTGTTACAAAAGTAACAACACAAGCCGTTATTCCAACAGTAAGGATATTGTCCTCCGCTGCAAGACCCGCTCCAAAGCCTGCCGCCAAACCGTCCAAGGACATGGAAACGGCAAATAAGACAGTTTTGATAACAGATAATTTTTCAGGCTGCTGATTTTCGGGCTTTTGCAAAAGCTTAATTGCTCCTATGACAAAAAGTATAAGAAAACTGCCCAATTTCGTGAATACTTTGGGTATGTAAATACTTAATGTCCCCGCAAATGCCACAGATACCACCAAAAAGCCGCTGCATATAAGGCTTATAACCAACGTCTGCCACAGGCTGATTTTTATTCGGGTAATGCCGTAGCTGATTGCCGCCGCCAATGAATCCACCGACAAGGCGGCGATAAGTAAAAGAATTTCCGCAAATATCAAATAAATAACCCCCTTAATCAGCTTATGCTGTTAAGGGAGTTTTGCCACAAAATCTATCCGTTTTATCTTTGGAGGACAAATTATGAACTGTATTATCAGAAAAATAAAACAATCGGAAATTCAAGTTTTATCCGATTTTTTGTATAAAGCAATATTTATTCCCGAGGGTGCTGCGCCTCCGCCGATGGAAATAATCAAGCAGCCGGAGCTTCAAATATATATATCTGACTTTGGTAAGTTCGATGATGATATTTGCTATGTTGCAGAGGCAGACGGCAGCATCATCGGTGCTGTATGGGCTCGTATTATGGATGACTATGGTCACATTGATGATGAAACACCCTCCTTGGCAATATCACTGAATAAAGAATACAGAGGTCAAGGCATTGGTACGGCTTTAATGAAAACTATGCTCGACGAACTAAAGAAAAAAGGTTATAATCAAACTTCTTTGGCAGTGCAAAAAGCTAACTATGCTGTAAATATGTATAGAAGCGTTGGCTTTGAAATTGCGGACGAAAATGAAGAAGAATTTATTATGGTATGCAAGCTGTCCGATCAACTTACCAATGAAAAATAATTAAAGGTGACCTATTTAAGTCAACCCAACTGCAAAAGCAATATCGCACCTATAATTGAAGCCATTCCGATAACATTTACTACAATGCAATATACCTTCTGCGGCGCAGCAATGCCTTCCTTGTGCCTTAAAAATACTGAAAACTCACTTGAAAAAAGCAACAGACCTGCTCCGACTGCAAATCTCCATAAGTAATTTATCTGATATATCGTATCAAGATAATATTCACTGTAAAGTGTTACTCCGTTTTGTTCAAATTTAGAAATAACCTCCTGAAGCTCTGCCGTGTCATTTAATCCTTTCACTCTGCCTGTAACCCCTACCTCAAGAGCCGACGCATGTTTAAAGCCTATATCGTTTAATTTTTCTCCAATTTCTTCAATATCCGCTTCACCGGATTCTTCAAAATCCTTGTTAAGGCGAACAAGGTATGCCTTATTTTCCCTTTCATTCATAAAAGCATAATAATACTCATGTACCGAAGGAATAATTCCGATTCTGTGCTTTACCTCGTAAACACACGTCGTAAAGTATCTTGCGGAAACATTTACACGCTCGCCTTCAGCTGCCGAAAATATGTCGGGCATGTAGTCTATCGGCTGAAAAAACAGCCCTGCAACTGATGAGATAATACAAAAAAATCCGAAGCCTGCAAAAACAATAAGTAAAATAATTAGGATTACTTTCCTCACTGTTTTGTTCCCCCCGAATTTTTATTCCTCCAAAACATCTGATGAGGAGCTAATTCCGGGTTGCTTTTCAAATGCTCGCAATCATTTATAAAAACCATATCGGGTCTTAAATGATCGTCAAAGTCAAAGCGGGAAATGCTTGTATTATCCACCCACTCACAATCGCCTATTTCTTCCAGCTTTCGCCCCAGCAAAAAACAGCATAGATTCCTGATTGCACAGCCATGAGAGACTATAAGGATATTTTTTCCCTTATTTTCCTGCACAACACGCATTGCGCCTTTGCTGATGCGATTGTAAACCTGCTCCATGGATTCCCCCTCTTTTGTTTTAAAATGTGCAAAGTCGTTTTTCCAATGCCCATAAGTATCGGGAAAAAGCACGGGAAGCATATCCCATTTGCAGCCTTCAAATTCGCCGCCGTTGATCTCCTCAAAGGCTTTATCGGTGATTATAGGCAAGCCGTGGTATTTGTTGGCAGCTTCGGCCGTTTTATATGCCCTGATCAGCGGAGAAGAATAGATCACATCAAATGTAAAATCTCTGCACCGCTCCGACAGCTTTTCAAGCTGCTTTGCGCCTTTTTCGGTAATATCCTCGTCAATACTGCCCTGAAAGGTATCGTTAATATTTCCAAGCGCTTCACAATGGCGAATAAGATATAATGTCGTTACCATGGCTTCACCGTTCCTGTTATTTCGGACAATGAATTAAGATCATTATCGATCATATACTGTTCTAAACCGTCAATCACCTTTAAGGGCGCATAAGGATCGGTGAAAATGGCAGTTCCCATTTGAACCGCTTTTGCTCCCGCCATCATCATTTCCACAGCGTCCTCGGCAGTGGTAATCCCGCCCATCCCCACAACATCGATATTGACCGCATTGGCTACCTGCCAAACCATTCTGACGGCAACGGGAAATACCGCAGGTCCCGAGAAACCGCCTACATTGTTCTTCAGAATAGGTCTGCGGGTTTTTATATCGATTCTCATGCCCAACAAGGTATTTATCAGGGAAACGCAGTCCGCCCCCTCGGCTTCCACAGCCTTGGCAATATCAACTATGTTGGTAACATTGGGAGTGAGCTTTACCATTAAAGGCTTTTTTGTGACCGCTCTGACCGTCTTGGTAACGGAAGCCGCACCCTCGCAGGTGATACCCCAGCTTGCACCGCCCTGTTTTACATTAGGACATGAAATGTTAAGCTCGATCATATCCACGTCGGTAGCGCCCAGTTTTTCCACCGCTTGCTTGTAATCGTCAAGAGTTGCTCCTGCCACGTTGGCAATAACCACATTACCCTTTTCTTTTGCAACGGGAAGGTATTTTGATATAAATTCGTCAACACCGGGGTTTTGAAGTCCGACCGAATTTAACATTCCGGCGGGAGTTTCGGCAATTCTCGGAGCAGGATTACCGTCCTTGGGCAAAATAGTAGTTCCCTTGCAGGAAATTCCGCCTAATTTGTTTAAGGGATAAAGATCGGCATAGTCTTGACCGAAGCCGTATGTTCCCGAAGCGGCAATTACCGGGTTGGGAAATCTTACTCCTGCGACAGTAACAGATAAATCTTTTTTTACCGTTTTGCTCATAACACTACCTCCTCAGCATTAAATACCGGTCCGTCCTTACATACTCTCAGTACTGAATTTTTACCGTTTCTGTTTATGTTGCAGGCACAGCCGACACACGCCCCAACGCCGCAAGCCATTCTCTGTTCAAGGGACACTTCGCAGGGAACATTGTATTTCTTTGCGGCATTTATCACCGCTTTAAGCATCGGCGTCGGTCCGCAGGCGTAGATCATCGCAGTATTTCCCGTTTCAAGCTCTTTTTCCAACGGAAAAGTCACAACGCCGTTATAACCGCAGCTGCCGTCATCTGTACAAACCGTCACATCTGCACCCAAGCGTTTAAGATCATCTTCAAGAATGACCTTGTCCTTACTGCGAAAGCCTATTATTGCCTTTACATTTTTATAGCTGTAAGCCACTCCGCACATCGGAGGAACACCGATCCCTCCGCCAACTACAACAACATTTTTATTGTCGGGAATTTCTTTAATTGTAAAGCCGTTTCCGAGAGGCAGAATAATATCCATATAATCACCGACCTGAAGCTGCGACAGCTTATCCGTGCCGCCGCCCCTCACCTCGAACACGATACGCACGGCACCCCTTTCACTGTCAATTTCACAAATTGAAATAGGTCTGCGCAATGTATAGCCCTCAGCTCTTATATGAACGAATTGTCCCGCCTTGGCAATTGCAGCTGCTTTGGGACAGCTTATTATATAAGAATAAATATCCTTAGCAATTTCTCTTTTTTCTAAAATAGGGTAATTATCGCAAAAATATGACATATCTGTATTCCTTTCCTTTAAATTTAAATAATAAAAATCATCTTTTTCATGTCGAAATCCGATTGATTCAAACATTCTCCTGCTTTGCCCGTTAAAAGAATAAATTTCAGCCCTAACTTGATCCACGCCTTTTTTCTTAGCCAGCTCCAAGATATTTTTAACACATTTCCTTCCAATGTGCTTATTTTGATATTCTCTGCAAATGACGATGCATATTTCATTATTGTCTCTTAAGGTAACGTCTCCCACCAAAACACCGTCATATTCTATGTAAAAACAATCTCCGTGAGCAGATAAATATTCATACATTCCCTTTAACCTGTCAAGCGTATATACATGATCGATATTGTCTACCTGTTTGCAAAGCTGCAAATCCTGATACCACTTAAGAGAGACATCGTAATTGGGATAATAAGGAATTAAGGCAAGATCATCATCTATAATTCTTTTCTCCATACTTAAATTTCCTTTCTTGTGAAAATCCGCATACAAAAGCATGCGGATCTTATTATTCAGCTTTCTTTTATGGTAATTTCCTTTTCCTGAGGCTTAGGCAAAATTCTTACTCTGTGAATGGAAAACCGTATAATTATTATCGAAAGGAGAATGTCCAAAGGTATTTGCAGGGTAAAAACGCCCTCGATATTGCCCACCATAACGGACTGATGAATACACATACCCTCGAAAACCGCCAAAAGAACCGGAATACGCACGCATGTCACCGCTGTTATAACAATATCACTGTATTTTTGTACAGTCTCCTTCGTAACTACATATTTTCGGGGCATTTTTCTCGGCAGATAAATCATCAATAAGGAAATAACTATCACCAATGCAGCAATTACAATCCAAACAATATTCCACTGCCACACTACAAGTCCCTTTATCTCGCTGTTAGAATTTTGAATAATCCGATTTTGCTCATCTATAAAAGCGCCGAAGGAAATTACACAGCGAACGATAACCGCAAATATTACCGCCCCTACAACATCGAGCACCATTTGAGATATTTGATAATTTCTTTTAACTTTAAAGCTTCCGATTTTCATTGACAAAGTCCCTCACAAAATCAATTAAATCTTGGTAATATCCACCATTTCCACATCATCAATGGATTTATGCATTTCAAGGCAAGAAACCAAAGCGTTTGCCGTATCTATTGAGGTGAGACAGGCAATAGAACGCTCCGAAGCCTTTCTTCTCATCTTAACACTGTCTCGCGCCGGATCTCTGCCTGTTTCGGATGTGGAAATAACATAATTGATTTTTCCGCTTTCAAGAAGTGTGATCACATTCGGTTCCTTATCTTCCTTAATACGATATGTGAAATTGGTTGCTATCATGTTTCGATTAAGCAGAGAGGCTGTTCCGCTGGTTGCGTAAATATCAAAGCCCAAATCCTCAAATCTGCTTGCAAGATCGATTATTTCCGGCTTGTCCTGATTTCTGACGGTAAACAGAACGCCGCCGCTGTACTGCATCTTGAAGCCGGCTGCAATAAGTCCCTTATATAAAGCCTCCGAAAAGGTCTTAGCTATTCCCAAGCACTCTCCGGTAGACTTCATTTCGGGTCCTAACTGCGTATCAACATCATGAAGCTTTTCAAAGCTGAACACAGGCACCTTGACGGCAATATAATCACCGACAGGATAAAGACCGCTGCTGTAGCCCTGATCCTTAAGGGACTGACCCAGCATAATCTTTGTGGCAATGTCCACCATAGGAACACCCGTGACCTTGCTGATATAAGGAACGGTTCTTGATGAACGAGGGTTAACCTCGATTACATAAACCTGATGATTATAAACTACATACTGAATATTTACAAGTCCTATCACGTTAAGAGCCTTGGCAAGACGCTCGGTGTAAGTAATTATAATTTTCTTAATGCGTTCGGAAAGATTTTGTGCGGGATACACAGAGATACTGTCGCCGCTGTGGATACCTGCGCGCTCAATATGCTCCATAATTCCGGGGATCAGGAAGTCCGTGCCGTCACAAATCGCATCTACCTCAACCTCGGTGCCCATCATATACTTATCGATAAGCACAGGATTTTCCAGCTTATGAGAAGTGATTATCTTCATATACTCTTCGACATCGCTGTCGGCATGAGCAATGATCATATTTTGACCGCCAAGGACATAAGAAGGACGAAGGAGAACAGGATAACCCAATCGGTTAGCCGACTTCAAAGCCTCCTCCGCAGTAAATACCGTTTCACCCGCAGGTCTTGGAATATCGCATTTTTCGAGCAATTCATCAAATAGCTCTCTGTCCTCTGCGGCGTCTATACTCTCAGCAGAGGTGCCCATAATGTTTGCGCCTATTTCCTGCAAATGCTTAGTGAGCTTGATTGCCGTCTGTCCGCCGAACTGTACCACAACACCGTCGGGCTTTTCTGTTGCGATCAGGCTGTCAACGTCCTCAAAGGTAAGAGGGTCAAAATACAGTCTGTCGCCCGTGTCAAAGTCGGTAGAAACAGTCTCGGGATTATTGTTGCAAAGAATAGCCTCGCAGCCCATTTCCTTAAGCGCCCAAACACAGTGAACCGAGCAGTAGTCAAACTCTATCCCCTGACCTATTCTGATAGGACCGGATCCGAATACAAGAACCTTTTTCTTGCCTGTATCATGCTCTTTTATAAACTCCTCCGCTTCGTTCTCATCATCATAAGTGCTGTAAAAATACGGAGTTTCAGCCGAAAATTCCGCAGCGCAGGTATCAACCATTTTATAAACAGCAAGACGTTTTTCAATTCCCCACTCCTTCAGAGTTTTTCCCGAAAGAGCTTCAATTGACTTGTCCAAATAGCAGTATTTCTTTGCAGTATCGTATTTTTCCTGCGTTAAATCGCCGTCGGAAAGCCAATCCTCCAGCTCCTTAAGATTTTTAAGCTTGCTGACGAACCATTTGTCTATTTTAGTGATCTCACAGATTTTTTGAACAGGAATATTCCGCTTAAGCGCTTCAAAAACGCAAAACGAACGATCCACATCAACATCGTAAAGCTTTTGAAGCACCTCTTCATCGGTCATGGACATAAAGTCCTTTTTACGCATGGTATCCATGCCAAGCTCAATAGAACGCACAGCCTTCATCATAGCCGCTTCAAAAGTAGTTCCGATAGCCATAATTTCGCCGGTCGCCTTCATCTGCGTGCCCAACGTTTTCTTTGCATACACAAACTTGTCAAAGGGCCACTTCGGAAATTTTACCACAACATAGTCCAAAGAAGGCTCAAAGCAGGCATAGGTTTTGCCCGTTACCTGATTCATAATTTCATCAAGAGTATAACCGATAGCAATACGAGTTGCAACCTTTGCGATAGGATAACCGGTTGCCTTTGAAGCCAAAGCGGACGAACGACTTACACGAGGATTTACCTCAATAACCGCATATTCAAAGCTATCGGGCTTTAACGCAAACTGACAGTTACAGCCGCCTTCCACCTTTAATGCCTGAATAATATTCAATGCGGCAGTACGGAGCATTTGATACTCCTTATCCGCAAGAGTTACGGCAGGGGCAATAACAATGCTGTCGCCCGTATGAACGCCGACGGGGTCAAAGTTTTCCATTGAACAAACGGTTATGACATTGCCCTTTGCGTCGCGGATAACCTCAAACTCGATCTCCTTCCAACCGCTTATACAGCGTTCAACCAAAATTTGATGGATTGGAGACATTCTAAGCCCATTTATCGCCGTTTCGTGCAGCTCCTCCGCATTATTGGCAATACCGCCGCCTGTGCCTCCCAAGGTAAAGGCGGGACGAACGATTACGGGATAACCGATTTCGTTATTGGCGAAATTCATTGCATCTTCAAGAGTTTCCACCACCTTTGAAGGTATACAAGGCTCTCCTATAGCCTCCATAGTATCCTTAAAAGCCTGTCTGTCCTCCGCCTTATGAATGGTAAGAGGATCGGCGCCCAATAATTTTACATTATGGCTTTCCAAAAAGCCCTCCTCCGCCAGCTGCATTGAAAGAGTAAGGCCTGTTTGTCCGCCCAAGGTGGATAAAATGCTGTCGGGCTTCTCTATTTCAATTATCCTTTTAAGGCAATCCAAGGTCAGAGGCTCAATGTAAATCTTATCTGCCATATGCTTATCGGTCATTATGGTAGCGGGATTTGAGTTTACCAATACTACCTCCAAGCCCTCCTGCTTAAGAACACGGCATGCCTGTGAGCCCGCATAGTCAAATTCGGCTGCCTGTCCGATTACAATAGGACCCGATCCGATCATAAGCACCTTTTTTATATCACTTCTCAGCGGCATTACTTATGTTCCTCCATTAATTCTATAAATTCGTCAAACAGATATGCGGTATCCTGAGGACCTCCGCAAGCCTCGGGGTGAAATTGCACCGTAAAAGCAGGGGCATTTATATATCTTACACCCTCGCAAGTGCCGTCGTTGGCGTTAATGTGACTTACCTTTCCGACCTCCGGCGATATGCTGTCATTGACCACTGCATAACCGTGATTTTGACTGGTAACAAAGGTTCTGTCTAAATCCAAATCCGTTACCGGCTGATTTCCGCCTCTGTGACCGTACTTGAGCTTTATTGTTTTTCCGCCGTTGGCAAGTGCCATAAGCTGATGTCCCAAACAAATCCCAAAGGTCGGTATTTTCTTTTCAATGAGCTTCTTTAAGGTTTCGATGGCTTCCGCATTTTCGGTAGGATCTCCGGGACCGTTGGAAAGCATAATTCCGTCCGGATCTAAAGCGCAAATTTCCTCGGCGTCGGTATCCCATGGCATGACCGTAACATTACAGCCCCGTTTGACAAGCTCTCGCCTTATATTGTACTTATAACCGTAATCCATAAGCACTACGTTAAATCTGCTGTTTTCCGCTTCAAATCTCTCGGGCTTGTCCGTGCTGACCTTGGGAACGACCTTACCCACCTTATAAAGCTTTATTTCCTCCAATGCCTTTTCAAGCTGAAATTCTTCGGTAGTGATCATTCCGTTCATTACGCCTGTTTCGCGGATAATTTGCGTAAGCCTTCTGGTATCTATATCGTAAATTCCAATAATCCCATACTTTTTTAAAAAGCTTTCTATCGAATCCTCACAGCGAAAATTTGAAGGTACATCGCACTTTTCTCGAACAACATAACCGCTTACCACACTTCCCCTCGATTCATAGTCTATACTGTTTACTCCGTAATTTCCGATTAAAGGAAATGTTTGCGTTACTATCTGTCCGCAATAGCTTGGATCGGTTAAGGTCTCCTGATAACCCGTCATAGCAGTGGTGAAAACCGTTTCCCCAATCACCGTTCCTTCCGTGCCAAAGCTTTTGCCTTTAAAAACAGTACCGTCCGATAAAATCAGGTAGGCTGCTTTTGAACTTCCAAAATCCATTGATACCCTCCGAAGCTTTATTTTTCCGTTTTTAATAAATCTGAAAATTATAACTCTATTTTATGTACGAACTCCATGATCTCATCTCGCATACGAATTGCCTCTCGGCGAGCAGCCTCCGCATAGCTGTGCTGATCGCATTTTTCCTTTTGATATGCGCACATGATTCCCCTTGAGCTGTTTACTATTCCCCCCAAGCCTTTTTCATCAAAGGCAGCGGCAATGTCCTTTGCGCCTGCTCCCTGCGCCCCGTAACCGGGAATCAGGAAAAACGTATGGGGCAATCTTTCTCTCAAAATTTTAATTTGTTCGGGGTAGGTAGCACCGGCAACGATTCCGACACCGCTGTAGCCGTATTTTCCCATAATCTCCTTTCCCCATTCCTCGCACATATCGCCCATATATTCATAAACGGTACGATCGTCGATTTTCTTGTCCTGAAGCTCTCCCGATGAAGGATTGGAGGTTTTTGCAAGTACAAACATCCCTTTGTCAAACTCACTGCAAACCTTGACCACAGGCTTAATGCAGTCGCTGCCTAAGTATCCGTTTACCGTTAAAGCATCTCCCAAAAAGGGTTCAAAATATTCGTTGCCAACCTTGACCTTGCCCAAATGAGCAGCCGCATAGGCTTCCATGGTGCTGCCTATATCGTTTCTTTTACCGTCTGTGATCACAAAAAGTCCCTTGCTGCGGGCATATTCCTGAGTTTTATAGAGAGTTTTCATTCCCTCATAGCCGTAAATCTCATAATAAGCCGCTTGAGGCTTTACGGCAGGAACAATATCCCAAAGTGCGTCTATCAAGCCCTTATTAAACTTCCAAAGCGCATTTGCAGCGCCCTTCAAATTTTCTCCATGCTTAGCAAAGGCTTTTTCCTTGATATAGTCGGGGACATAATCAAGCTTTGGATCAAGTCCTGCAACGGTTGGGTTTTGCTTCTCCGAAATTTTTTCAATCAGTCTGTCGAATGACATAATGCATCTTCCTTTCTTTAATCCTTATATACTACTTTTCCGTCTAAAATAGTGTATTTTATCTTTCCCGTCAAATTCATTCCCTTAAAGCAGGTATTTTTTGATTTGGAATGAAGCTTTTCGGGATCTACCGTCCACTGTTCGGTTTCGCTGAATACGGTTATATCTGCCGCTGAACCCACCGAAAGAGTTCCGCCTTCAATACCGAGGATCTCTCTCGGATTTACACACATTAAATTCACCAGCTGAACCCGTGTGATTTTTCCCGTATTTAAAAGCATTGTCACAGTTACCGCCAAAGAGGTTTCCAATCCTATCACTCCGTTGGGAGCATTTAAAAAATCCGCTTTTTCCTCCGCAGTGTGAGGCGCATGATCTGTTACAATGCAGTCTATCGTGCCGTCACATAACGCTTTTGTTATTGAATCAACGTCGGTCTGTTCTCTCAAGGGGGGATTCATTCTGTAATCCGCATCGCGGCTGAAAAGCTTGTCCTCGGTCAGCGCAAAATAATGCGGAGCGGTCTCGCTAGTGACCTTTGCGCCCATTTTCTTTGCAAGACGAATCATTTCCACCGATTCCTTGGTTGAAACATGTGCAATATGGATTTTCAAGCCCTGCTCCTGTGCAAGCAAGATTTCTCTTGCAGTAATATAGTTTTCACTGGAACGAGGCATGCCCTTGACGCCGATGATCTCACTGACTGCGCCATCATTGATGATCCCGCCGTCGATTATATCCAGATCCTCACAGTGGCTAATTACAGCCAAATGAGCAAGAGCGGCTTTCTTTATCGCCTGCTTCATCATAAGAGCGTTTTTTACCGGTCTGCCGTCATCGCTTACCGCAACACAGCCCGCTTCCTTAAGCTCGGTAAAATCCGTAAATTCTTCTCCTCTAAGTCCCTTGGTTATTGAACCTATGGGATAGACCTTTGTTTTTGCATTTTTTGCCTTATCTAAAACGTATTTGACCGTTTCTGCGCTGTCAACGGCAGGCTTTGTATTGGGCATGCATGCAACGGCGGTAACGCCTCCCGCCGCCGCAGCCTCCGAAGCGGTGATTATGTCCTCCTTATAAGTTTGACCCGGATCCCTCATGTGAATATGCATATCGCAAATCCCGGGAATTACCGTAAGTCCGGTACAATCAATCACAACGGTATCCTCACCGAATGGAAGCGTTTTTCCCACTTCGGCGATTTTTCCGTCTTTGATCCTGATGTCGAGGGTTTCGTCAATCCCGTTTTTACTGTCGACAACGTGTCCGTTGGTAAGGCAAAGCTCCATATAAAAATCCTTTCACAAAACTTCCGTTAAATATTATTTCCCAAATTATTAAAAACCGTATTTGATTAATTATACTATATTTCAGCATATTAATCAACACTTTTCTAAAATTTTCTTTTATAGCAAACGACAAAAATTTTCGGCGTTTGCAATTCGCCGATCCGCACGGAGTAAGCAAAGCAAACGGATATGCAAGGCAATTTAGATAAGTTTTTACAGTCGACGTCAAAGTGTTTTTGACGTTGTCCATAATAAAACCCACCCGAAAACGGGTGGGCAAAAATACTATTTTCCCAAAGCTTGCTTGGTCACCTTAACAATATTATCGGCGGAAAGGCCAAATTCCTTAAGAAGATCAACAGCAGGACCGCTGTGACCGAATATGTCCTGAATACCGATTTTGATAACGGGAACCGGAGCAGATTCCAAAACGACATCGCAAACCGCACTGCCAAGTCCGCCTATAACGGAATGTTCCTCAACGGTAATGATTTTTCCCGTTTCCTTAGCCGCTTTTATAATTATATCCTTGTCAATAGGCTTTATAGTATGAATATTGATAACACGGGCGTTGATACCCTGCTCTGCCAATATCTTGGAGGCTTCAACGGCTTCATTGACCATAAGTCCCGTAGCAATAATTGTAATGTCACTGCCGTCCTTTAATTGAATACCCTTTCCAAGCTCGAATTTATAAGTATCGGCATCGTTAAAAACAGGTACGGCAAGTCTGCCGAATCTCATGTAAACAGGTCCTACATGATCTGCCATGGCAAGCACTGCCGCCTTTGCTTCAACGCCGTCTGCGGGATTGATAATAGTCATATTGGGTATTACACGCATCAGTGCAATATCCTCATTGCACTGATGAGACGCACCGTCCTCACCGACAGAGATGCCCGCATGAGTTGCACCGATTTTAACATTAAGAGAAGGGTAAGCAATACTGTTCCTTACGATTTCAAAAGCACGTCCTGCCGCAAACATTGCAAAGCTGCTGGCAAACACCAATTTTCCGGTAGAAGCAATACCTGCTGCCACACCCATCATATTCTGTTCCGCAATACCGCAGTCAAAAAAACGGTCGGGAAACGCTTTTTTAAACATACCGGTCTTTGTAGCCGCCGCCAGATCCGCATCTAAAACAATAAGATCAGGTCTTTTTTCCATAAGCTCTATAAGACCTTCACCATAGCCCTCGCGGGTTGCTTTTTTAACCATTGTTATTTGCTCCTTTCGATCCTGTCACTTAGTAAGCTTGTCTAAATTTTCTTTAAGCTCCGCCATAGCCGTATTATACTGTTCCTCATTGGGAGCAACGCCGTGCCATGAGCATACATTTTCCATAAAACTTACCCCTTTGCCCTTAACCGTTCTTTGGATAATGGCAACAGGCTGGTTAGCAACGGTTTCGGCTTCATTAAAGGCCTTTTCCATTTCAACAAAATCATGTCCGTTGATTGAGATAACATGCCAACCGAAGGCTCTGAACTTTTCGTCAATAGGATAAGGACTCATTACATCTTTTACGTTGCCGTCTATCTGCATGCCGTTATTATCTACAATTGCAACAAGGTTATCAAGCTGATAATGAGATGCAAACATTGCTGCCTCCCAAACCTCTCCTTCTTGAATTTCACCGTCGCCCAATATGGTATAGACCTTAAAAATATCGTTGTCGATTTTCCCGGAAAGCGCCATGCCGCAAGCAGCGGATATTCCCTGCCCCAAAGAACCCGTACTCATATCCACCCCGGGAATTTTTCCCATAGCGGGGTGACCCTGCAGATTGCTGTCGATATGCCGAAGCTTCTTCATATCATCGATCGGAAAATAGCCCCTAAGCGCCAATACCGAATAAAGTGCAGGCGCAGCATGGCCCTTTGACAGTACAAGCCTGTCCCTGTCAGCCATATTCGGATTTTGGGGATCAATATTCATTCTGTTAAAATACAGATAAGTCAGCACGTCTACAGCCGATAAAGATCCTCCGGGATGTCCGCATTTAGCGTTGTAAACACCTTCGATCACCCCTATTCTTGCTCTTGCAGCAGTAATTTCCAGCTGCTTCTTTTGTTCCTTATCCATTTAATCCTCCTCTTAAACCTTTTTCTTCCGTATATTTTTATTTAAAAGATTTAAATAATCAAAATCAAAGCTTTTCTATGTATTCTATGACCTCCGACAATGCACCGCTGTTATTGTCACACACTATCAGGTCGGCCTCGTTTTTAACCTCCTGCTGCGCAGATCCCACCGCAACACCCAGCTTAGCCTGCTGGATAAGCTCAATATCGTTGTTGTAATCACCTATTCCGACCGTAAAAGCGTTTTCCCTGTTCATTATCTTCAACAGCTGTTTAAAACCGCTGCCCTTATTAACTCCTTCGGGAAGCATTTCAAAATAATGTATCTCACTGCGCACCCAATGAGCGGCCTCCAAATAATCATCTCTTGCGTTTACAAAATCGATCACATTCTGTATGGTGTCGGGAGGATACGCTATCAAAACCTTAAGCCAACTTTCCTCATTAATATCATCAACGTCGCAAATTATCGGCTGCACTCTTTCAAGCGCTAAATGATCTCTTTCTATCTGATTAATGGAAGGAACATAGACCTTTTCTTCGCAAAGCACCTCTATGGCAATATCCGGGAAAGAGCTTATAAGCTCCTTTGCAATCTCCTTCGCATTTTCCTTTAATGCGCTGTGCCACAGAAATTTATTTTGCTTAAAATCATAAACTGCCGATCCGTTAAATATAACCGCAGGTACATCTAATCCGACTCTTTCAGCCACAGGCTTTGCCATTGAATACCCGCGTCCCGTAGCAAGTGTAAATATGCCGCCGCCGTTTCTGAAACGGTTAATCGCCTCCATATCCCCGGGTAATATTTTCTTGTCGTCCGTCAGCAATGTACCGTCCAGATCTGTCATGATTATAACATTACTAAAATTCATTACAGCCTCTTTTGTATATTTGTTGTATTTATTTTTAAAACAAATTCAATTTAAAAATATTATCCCATAAATAAATACAAACGATAAATTAATTTTATTTCAAACTATTGAATATTTTTCAGCATTTTTTTAAAATATTCCGGAAGCGGCGATGTAAAGAAGAGATTTTCCCCCGTTATAGGGTGAACAAAACCAATTTCCCTTGCATGAAGGCACTGACCCTCCAGCCACTTGGGGGTTCCGTCTCCGTAAACAGGATCTCCCGCTACCGGATGCCCTATATAAGCCGCATGAACGCGAATTTGGTGAGTTCTTCCCGTTTCCAGTATAAACCTTAAATGAGAATATTTACCGTAGTTTGCAATTACCTCATAGTGAGTAATTGCCTCTCTGCCTTCCTGCGATACGGACATTCTTTTTCTGTCGATCCTGTGTCTGGCTATAGGAGCGTTGATAGTGCCGTTTTCCTTAATGCCGCCCGCAACAATCGCCTCATACCGCCTTGTAAAGCTATGAGCCTTTATTTGATCTGCAAGCCCGTTATGCGCTTTATCATTTTTCGCAACGATTAAAAGTCCGCTGGTATCCTTATCGATTCTGTGAACAATCCCCGGTCGTATAATTCCGTTTATTCCCGAAAGACTTCCTTTACAATAATACATCAGAGCGTTTACCAATGTTCCCGAATAATGACCCGGAGCAGGGTGAACGACCATGCCCTTAGGCTTGTTCACAACCAGCAAATCTTTATCCTCGTAAACAATATCCAAATCGATATTTTCCGGGACTATTTCCGGTTCCTCCGCATCGGGAAGCGTAATTTCCACTTCGTCGCCGACTTTGACCTTGTAGTTTTTTCCTTCGCACTTTTGATTTATAAGACAGCTGCCTTCCTCCAAAAGCTTGGCGGCAAAGGACCTGGAAATATGTGAATTATCGGAAACATACTTATCGGCGCGTATTCCTTCATCTTCGTGTTCGACAGTCAAAAAAAACTTATTCATTTGAAGCAGCAGCGTTTTCCGCTTTTTCCTCCGACGCCTTCTTCTTTTCAGCCTTGGTTTTCTTGGTTTCTGTTATTATATAAAAAATCATAAGAGAAATTGTACCTATTACCGCACAAATATCCGCAAAATTAAATATGGCAAACTTGATTATTCTCACATCAATAAAATCCACCACATATTTAAGACAAATTCTGTCAATAAGATTTCCTATCCCGCCTGCAATAATCAAGGAGAACGACCAAATATAAGCTTTACTTTTTATTTGCTTGGTCAACATCAATATAATAACCCCCAAAATAACTATGGAGGTTAATATAATTAAAAAAATTTGTTTATCACGTAAAATACTGAAAGCTGCACCTGTATTTTCTTGATAGGTAAGATTAAGCCATTCCTTACCGTTAATGCTGATAAGGTTTACGGTTCCCTGAGGCTTTATATAATTTACAACCAACCATTTGGTCAGCTGATCTATACCTACAAGCAAAGCAGCCGCAGCTAAAGCAATATACGTCATCATCTTTCCTTTTCCGTTCAAAGGAACATACTGATATTAAATTAATATCGGTTCCCTTTTGCTTTATTCTACACTAAATAATTCAAACAATTATTCTTTATTTTTATTATTGTTGCCAAATTGAAGCTTCTCAAATTTGGATTTTCCTTTTTTCTTCTCAAAAACAGGCTTCTCTTCCTCCTCGTCGTCGGAATCATCGTCGCCGTTATCTAACTCGAAAGCCGGTTTTGAAGCAATTTCGGAGGTTTTCTCAAAAAAGATCTTTTCCGGTTTTTTCTTTACGGGAGCTTCCTGCTTTACCTCTTCCTTCTTTTCCTCGATCTTCTCTTCGACCTTAGGCTCTTCAATTACCAAGGTATCTTTTTTGAGGCGCACAAACTCATTTTCGCACTTGTCGGGAATTGCTTTAATAAAATCGATATGCTCTTGATAGCTTTTCATAAGTCTCTCAAGATATGCATGACTTTCGTCTCTGGTCTTTGCAATAATAGACTCTAATTTCCTTACCTCTGCTTCCATTTCAGCCTTGATCTCGGCTGATTTTCTTTCACATTCGGCAATTATTCTCGTCTTTTCGGCATTTGCATCTTCTACCAATTTTTTTGCATAGGCGTCTTTTTCGGCTACGTTGTCTTCAGCCTCCTTGATCATCTTTTCGGCTTTTTCTTTAGCCTCAGCGATCATCTTTTCGGATTTTTCCTTAGCGGCAGCCTTAACCTCACTGCTTTGCTTTTGAGCTCCCAAAAGCGCTTCCTTGATTGCGTCCTCGTCGTTTCTGTATTCCTTTATCTTATCGGCGAGAACCTCCATCTTTTTTTCAAGATCCTGATTTTGCTTTTTTAAGTTGCCAAATTCAGCGGAAATCTCTTGGAGAAACTGATCGACGTCCTCCATTTTATAACCGTTAAATCCCTTATCGAACTTTTTGTCCATTATATCAAAAGCTTCCATTAAAATCCTCCGTTTATTTGTACTTGTTTATCACAATATGATATTTTCCTTTTTTTGTTTCATTGCCCAACTGTGAAAAAATGAATTTTCCGTATCCTTTTACAGAAAAAATATCGGACAATTCTAAATTTTTTGAGGGAGAGCAAATTTCAACTCCGTTTACCGTAATGCTTCCGCTTTTAACCATCATAGCGGCTTTTTCACGGTTTATGGCACATGCCGCTGCCACAATCGCATCGATTCTCCGAGAAGCAGCTACTGCGGAAATCTCTTCAAATCTCTGTTCGGGTATTTCTATCTTTATTCCGGATTCAGCCCTTACTCCCACTCGACCGATTTTATCAATTTCAGACAAAATAAGTGAAGATATGTTCTTTGAGGCAAAAACTACCGCTCCGCCGTCCGACACAGCAATATCCCCTATCTGATCCCGCTGTACTCCCAGTGACATCAGCGCACCCAAAAAATCGCGATGCGTCAGCTTGTCCTGAGATCTGAAAATAAAAGTCACCGATTCCAAAGGATAATCGTTCTCATCGGAATGAGGAGACGAAAACATCTTTCTTACCGCCGATTCATAGCCTCCCCAAAAACCGAAATCAAAGCCCGCAGATTGAACGGCAAGCCTTGCCAGCTGCTGTTCTC
This sequence comes from Bacillota bacterium, assembly GCA_023666805.1. Lineage (GTDB taxonomy): Bacteria > Bacillota > Clostridia > Oscillospirales > Ruminococcaceae > Ruminiclostridium_E. The sequence continues at coordinate 12,387 of JAMPBF010000005.1, read as the reverse complement.
TCTCGGTAAGAAAAGAGCTGAATCTCGGCCGTTGGGTCTTCTCACCGATATGTATCAAATCCAATATATGACGGTAAAATTCCTTTTCCTCGGAATTAACAGGCTGAAATATGTTCATTACATAAAGTCGGTGGCATTATTTCCCAACTCTTCGATCAAATCGCCGGAAATGTCAACATTGTATGGCACCAAAATGAAGGACGTATTGGAAATACGCTTTAAATCTCCGTCTGTAGCATACGCAACTCCGCCTAAAAAGTCAATCAATCGATTGGAAACATCTTTGTTCGTATTATCGAAATTAAGAACCACCGCTCTCTTGCTTTTAAAATGATCGGCAATTTCAGCAGCGTCGGTAAATTTTTCCGCTTTGAAAACTATTACCTGTAATCTGGTGGTAGCGGGAATATTTAAAACCTTACCCGTTTTAGGAATACTTGAAATATTATTTGGACGCCTTGAAGCGAAGCTTTCCTCGTAATCGGAATCTTCATCGTTGTTCATTTCATATTCCTGATCGTCATCCTCTTCCTCTGCACCAGTTATTTTTCTAATGGTGTCCATGAATCCCATATCTTTACTTCCTTTCGTGTGAACATATAGGCGGTAATAACCACACTATTCTTTATATTGCAAATACATATCAATGTACGCAAAGCCTTCATTTTCTGCTTCCAAACAGTGCGCTGCCGATTCTTACAATGTTTGAGCCATATCTTACAGCAGCCTCATAATCCCCCGACATACCCATAGACAAAGTATCTATCCCGTCACCGTATTTTGATCGATAATCCTGATATATTTTTTCCATAAGCCGAAAGTAATTATCGCTGCTCCCATCAATATTCGGAGGAGGAATGGCCATAAAGCCTTTTAAATTAATATTTCCCAATTCTCTGCAATAAGCAGCCAATTCATCTATGCCTTCGGGCGGCACGCCGCCCTTGCTTGGCTCCTTACCGATATTAACTTCGATCAATACATTCATAGTACGGCTGCACGCCGACGCTCTTCTGTTTATTTCGTCCGCCAGCTTAAAGCTGTCCAAAGAATGTATCATATCTACCTTATCAATTATATACTTAACTTTGTTATTTTGCAAGCCCCCGATAAAATGAATTTCACAATTTTTATCGTAAAACTCGTTTTTTTCAAGAAACTCCTGCACACGGTTTTCTCCTAACAAGGTTATACCGAGGGAAACGGCGTAATTTACCTTTTCATACGGCACGGTTTTAGTTACTGCCATAAGCCTAACCTTATCGGAACGTCCGGATTGCATCAAAGCCTTGGAAATATTTTCGGAAATCATCTTATAGTTATCTTCTACCTGTATCAAAGCCAACGAGCTACTGGAGAACGATTTTTCCGTCATATAAGCCAGTCCCTTCAACAATTACCGAATCATACAGCGCCAAATACCCTGTCTTTTCAGTTGTATCCTTAACCAAAGTATAATCGCCTTCGGTACGTACCACATCGATATATTTAAAATATATGTTTACGCCTAATTTTATAAATACTCCCATTTTTCCTTCATCGTCAAAATGAATCGCCGATGAAGGGATACGAATACCGCTGTACTCGTCAAACAAAATTTTTATTTTTGCAGTGCGGTTTGAAACAAAGTTTTGATTCAACACGTCAAAATCCAAAACAAGCATCTTATTACCGCTGGGTAAATCCTTGACATTTTCCACCACAGCTTTGGTTGACGTGATTTCGCTGCCTATTCTTACGCTCAAAACGGCGTTTTTGTATATATTCATCGACTGAGCGCCCGACACCACGCAAACCATTTTCCATTTGTAATCCGAGATAATTTTTCCAACTACCGAAGAATCAGTTGAAATAACGGGATTTTTTACGATCTCTTCTATTTTCGCTTCGGTTAAATCATCAATGGAATCATAATTGAGCGACGCTTCATATCCATCGGCAGAGCTGACGAAATAGCCCGTTTCTTGCAGTGTCAGATCTCTCGGTGAAGCGGTGATCTGCCCTTTTAAGGCTGTTATACGGTTTTCCAATTCGGAAATTTTCGCATTATAATCGCTCGTTGTACCGTTAACGATCTGTCTTTTGCTTTGCAGATTAAGATAGTCGTTTTTAAGCGATGCGGCAGATCCATAATCTCCGTCTGCTATATATTGCATTATTTTAGTGTGATTTTCATATATTTGATTTGAAAAAGCCTCGATCTGTGAATTATCGCTTCCTATCAGCTTTTCTGCGTCCTTCAAAACCTCGATTTGGCGGTCAAGCTCGTCTATTTGTCTTTGAAGGGAAAGGTCGCTTTGCGAAGAATAAATTTGCGCAATGGAAGAATTTTTTGCAAGCTTTTCACCATCGGAATAGACATAACTTATTATACCGCTGCCGCTGTAATTAACGCATTTCTCGCTGCGAACAAAAACACCGGTCGACTGGATATAATCCTCAAAGTTATATATAACGGCAGGCTCCGTTTTCAGCGGGTTGTAAAATCGAATCACCAGCTGACTGACAATAGTCACAATCAAAAATAAAAAAACCAAAATCCACACAATGCGGGTGGTAACAGCGATTTGCCTTTTATTAGCCATTTTTATTCGTCAATCGTTTCATCTTTTTCAAATGCGTCCAGTAAAGAAATGCTTTTGAAAGGTGTAATTGTGCTTATAGCATGCTTATAAATCAAGTTTTGCTTGCCGTCGGTATCGAGAATAACGGTATAATTATCAAAGCCCCTTACAATTCCCTTAAACTGAAAACCGTTGGTTATAAAGATCGTTACGGGAATTTTCTCTTTTCTTGCCTGATTTAAAAAAACATCCTGCAAGTTAATATCTTTTGCCATTTTGGTATCCTTTCTTTTGCGGTAGAAACAACAGAAAAGCCTGTTTTGCCATGAAAAAGTTATCTTTCTGTGATATGCGCCTTTAATATGGTATAGTATTTTGAAACTATACACTTTTGAACATTATATCACATTTTTTTTAGAAGTGCAATACCTAAATAAATAAAAATTCACTTTTTTCTGTACTTTAAATAATTACATCAAATTTTCGCATCAAAGCATTTCATAAAATTAAAAAATATGAACAAGCATTGAAACCCGCCTTGTTCATATTTTTTCCGTCAAAAATCATTTAAAACAATCATTTTATTCTCTAACAAAGAACAAATTTTTTTATTATATCATCTGTAATCCCGTTATCGGAAGGTATTCTGTTGAGATTTTCCGTTTTGTTAAACCAAGTAAGCTGTCTTTTTGCATAATTTCTTGTTGCCTGCTTCAGCCTTGCCACACATTCCTCCAAGCTTTTTTCCCTGTCAAAATATGGTTTTAGCTCTTTGTATCCGATCGCCTGAACGGCGGTGACATAATCCTTATGGGAAAAAAATTCGTCCGCTTCTGCCAAAAGACCTTTCTCAAGCATTACATCAACTCTATTGTTTATTCTTTCATAAAGCACATCTCTGGAATAATCCGGCATTATATAGCACGCCCTGTACGGGCTGTCTTCTCTGCGGCTTTCCTGTTGAGCGCTGCTGATAGTACTGCCGCTTATATGATAGACCTCCAAAGCCCGTATTACTCTGTTAAGATTGTTAGGGTGAAGCCGCAAAGCGGTAACGGGATCAACCTTGTTAAGCTCCCGCCAAAGCGCATCATTTCCTTTTTCTTCCGCAAATTTCTTTGCTTTTTCCCTGAAAGCAAAATCACTGCCCGTGTCGTCAAATTTTATATTATTTATAAGTGAAGAAATATAAAGTCCGGTCCCGCCCACAATTATAGGAAGCTTACCCCGACTGTGAATATCATCGATGCATTTTCGGGCTTGTTCCACATAATCCGCAACGGAAAAAGGCTTATTCGGAGGCAAAAAATCAATCATATAATGGGGAATGCCACCCATTTCTTCTTCGGACGGCTTTGCCGAAGCTATATCCATTCCTTTATAAATCTGCATGGAATCTGCGGATATGATTTCACCGTCAAGCCTCTGAGCAAACTTAACCCCTAAATCTGTTTTCCCCGAAGCGGTAGGTCCGCAAATAACTGCGGTAAATATTTTCTCATTGTTTTTGTCGGAATTAATCACTGGATTCGCCCAAAATTCCTTTCAATATTATACTTCGACATTGTTGTAACGATCGGTCTGCCGTGAGGACAGTAGCGAATCGAGGTATTCTCCCAAATTCTTTGCGCAAGCTGCTCCAATTCTCTCGAAGATGTTGCTTCATTTGCTTTTATCGCCCCCTTGCAGGCGGCGGTATGTAAAATATCGTCAAATAACAGCCCTTCGATATTATCGCCGCCAACTAAAAGTATATCCGAGATTTTCTGAACGGTATCCGATGACGGCCAATCGGAAAGCATGGCGGGAAAGCCGTTTATTTCTATTTCAGACTCGGATTTAAAGCTAAGATCTATACCAAGTCTCTCCAAATAATCCACATTGTCAGCAAGTGCAGTGACCTCCTCGGCAGAAAGAGTTAAGGAAACACTTTCCGTCAAAAGCTGAGAGCTGCTTGCCACCTCTTTTTTCAGCTTTTCAAACCTTATCCTTTCATGTGCTGCATGCTTATCGATCAATATAAGCTCGTCGCCGCATTCACATAAAATATAAGTTTTAAACAATTCTCCGATAAACCTTAATGCAGGCTTATAATGTTCTTCAACGATCGGGTCGGGAATTTGAGTGTTCTTTTCCTCCTCGCTTCCCGCTTTAATGAAGCTTGAGGTATTAATAAACTGATAGTCCCCTACATCTACCTCTGCTTCGTCGGAATCGATTACTTTTTGTATAAATATGTTTTTTGGTGGGATTGGTTTATATATAGCCTTGCTGCTGTTTAAAGATGTCCCTGAGAACGCAGCGTCCGTTTTGAGCGGCAAATCAAAAAGAGAGACATCATCGGTCGTTTTCTCGGTTCCCGCCGCACTTCCCGCAATGACCTTTGCATCATTCTTTTCAACGGGCTTGACCTCATTATTCGTCCCGGCGGAAAATCTGTATATGTTTTCCAAATCAGAGTTTTTTTCCGAAGCGGCATGATTGTTTGTATAATCGCTTCTTCCGACCGTTATCTCCTTGTTATTGTCGGCGTTGAGTATACCGTTTTTCACTGCCAAATAAACCGCTTCAAAAACCATTTTATCGTTGGCAAATCTAACCTCTGTTTTAGAGGGGCTGACGTTTACGTCAATATCCGAAGCCGGCATTTGTATATCCAAAACACAAGCGGGAAACTTTCCCGTCATGATACTGTTTTTATAGCCTTCCTCCAAAGCCGCCATACATGTGGTATTGCGAATCGATCTTCCGTTAATAAAAAAATACTGCATTTGACGATTGGCTCGGCAAGCATAAGGAGTGGAAATATAACCCTTTACAATTATATGATTTTGCTCATAATCCACCTCGGTAAGAGAAGCCGCAAACTGCTTCCCGAAAACCGCATAAGCGGCGGAATACATTTTCCCGTCTCCCGCAGTTATACGCACTGTTTTGCCGTCTCGAACAAATGTAAAAGCAATATGAGGATGGCTCAAGGCAAGCTTATCCACCACCGACTGAACATAATTGCCCTCTGTAACATCTTTCTTCAAAAATTTAAGTCTGGCGGGAGTATTAAAAAACAGATCCCGCATTATAATCGTGGTACCGTCGGGACAGCCCGTGGATTCGTAAAGGATCTCTTCCCCTCCTTCAATGACATAGGATACCCCTAGAGCGTCAGCCGCTCTCTTAGTCAGAAGCTCGGTTCTTGTAACTGCGGTCACAGACGCCAATGCCTCGCCTCTGAAGCCCAGTGTGGAAATGTTTTCCAATTCCTCTGCTGTGGAAAGCTTGCTTGTGGCATGACGCAAAAAAGCAATGGGAACATCTTCATAAGCCATTCCCGCTCCGTCATCGGTAACCCTCATGTAAGTTATTCCGCCGTTTTTTATTTCTATCGTTATCCTTTTTGCGCCTGCGTCTATGGAATTTTCCACCAGCTCCTTTATCACAGAAGCAGGCCGTTCTATAACCTCGCCTGCCGCAATAAGCTCATAAACGCTTTTATCAAGCAGCTTTATCATTGCCTAACTATCCTTTCAAATTCACATTCAATAATACTATAATAAGTAAGTATACAGTATAGGATTCGGTTAAACCAGCTTTTTCATATCCTCTAAAATGCTCCATGCCTCCTTGGGAGTCAGGTCGTCCATATCTAAATTTTTAATTCTTTGTATAATGTTATTTTTATTGACTTCCGTAAAATCAAGCTGATACTTATTCTCCGATTCCTGTTTAAGCTTTGCCTCCAAATCGATTTTACTCTCTCTTTCCATAGACGAAAGAGCTTCCTTAGCCGAATCGATGACCTTTTTGGGCAGTCCCGCAAGCTTTGCGACCTCAATACCGTAGCTGTCGTCAGTGCCTCCCTCTACGATTTTGTGAAGAAATTTTATTTCGTCGCCTTTTTTCACCACAGCCACACTGAAATTGCGTATACCGTCGTTGCTTTCCTCAAGGGCGATAAGCTCGTGGTAATGAGTGGCAAAAAGAGTGCGGCAACCGATATTTTTACCGTTTATGTACTCCGCCACAGCCTTAGCAATGCTTATTCCGTCAAACGTGGAAGTGCCTCTTCCTATTTCGTCCATGATAACCAAGCTGTTTTTGGTAGCGCTTGTTAAAATTTCCGCCACCTCATTCATCTCCACCATAAAGGTAGACATTCCCGAGGAAATGTCGTCGCTGGCGCCGACGCGGGTAAATATTTTATCCACAACGCCGATGCGAGCCGATTTTGCAGGCACAAAACAACCGATTTGCGCCATAAGAGCGATCAAAGCCACCTGTCTCATATAAGTGGATTTTCCCGACATATTCGGTCCCGTTATCATTAAAAGTCTGTTTTGCTTTAAATCCAAATATGTATCATTGGGCGTAAAAGGAATATCAGGCAGCAGCTTTTCCACAACAGGATGTCTGCCTCCCTTTATTTCTATTACGCTTTCGAGAGTTATATCGGGCTTTACATAGTTGTTTTCCACCGACGCCTGCGCAAAGCTTGCCAATACGTCCAAATCGGAAACCGCCTCGGCCGTGCAGAGGATTTTTGGCATCTGATCCGAAATAAACTGCCTGATCTCCCCGAATATCTTTTGTTCAAGCTTTAATATATTTTCCTCTGCGGTCAAAAGCTCTCGCTCAATATCCTTTAACTCCTCCGTAATATATCGCTCGCTGTTGGCGATCGTCTGTTTTCTGATATAACGTTCGGGGACTTGATTGACGGCTCCCTTGGAAACCTCTATGTAGTAACCGAAAACACGGTTATACCCAACCTTAAGCGTTTTTATCCCGGTAGCCTCGCGCTCGCAGGCGGCAATGCTGTCCAAAAGCTCCTGCCCGCCGCTTGTAATGCTTCTTAATCTGTCCAACTCCGCATTAAATCCGGATTTAATAAAACCGCTTTCCCGTGTGGTTATGGGAGGATCGTCCTCAATTGAATTTTCCACAAGTATCGTTATCTTTTCAAAATCATCGACCGATTTGTCGAGTTTTTTTAAAATAGGAGCGTTAAAGCGCTTCATTGCTTGCTTTAGTCTTGGAAGCTTACCGCAGGTTTTTCCCAAAGCATAAACATCTCGGGGAGAGGCTACCTTATATACGATCCGCGACATAAGCCGCTCGAGATCGTATATTCCCTCAAGACTGTCTCTAAGCTCCCCCAAAGCGGTTATGTCAAAGGTCAGGTTTTCGACCGCTTCAAGTCTTTCCATGATCCTGATTTGCGTCATAAGAGGATTGGAAATGTATTGCTTAAGTCTTCGGCGCCCCATTCCGGTTTTGGTCTTATCAAGCACCCAAAGGAGCGAGCCCTTGTACTCCTTATTCCTCATGGTCTCGGTAAGCTCGAGATTCCTTCGGGTAGAAAGATTAAGCTCCATATGCTGATAACCGCCGTGTACAAAAAACTTGACCATTCTTTTGACCCTGCTTTTGTATGTATCGTTTATGTAATTGAACAGTGCATAAACGGATCTTTTGCAAAGCGGCATATCATCGGAGATCTGCCCGCTTTGAGCGGTGGTGAACTGCTCCATTAAAGCTTCGGCATTGGAGGGTTCAAAGCTTTCGTCGGGCAAAACATCTACCAAGCATCTGCAAACCTTATCCTTAATAAAAGCATGCACTTCCTTTAAATCCAAAAAATCGGAATTAAATAGAATCTCCGCCGGCATATAGTTGCCTATTTCCCCTATTATTCCTCTTGAAATTTCATCTGCGCTTTTTCCCTTTTTTTCATATAAATGAATTTCACCTGTGGACACGTCGGCAAATACCATGCCACAGCACCTATCCTTATAATCTATACAGAGAATATAGTTATTTCTGCTTTCGTCGAGCATACCCTCTTCAATAACGGTACCGGGAGTGATAATTCTTACCACTTCTCTCTTTACAAGCCCTTTAGTGAGAGAAGGATCCTCCACCTGCTCGCATATAGCAACCTTGTGACTGTTATCTATAAGCTTTTTTATATATCCTACACAGGAATGATGAGGAATACCGCACATAGGAACGCCTGCCCGAGAAGTCAAGGTAAGACCCAATTCCTTAGAAACAAGTTCCGCTTCCTCATAAAACATCTCATAAAAATCGCCCAAGCGATAAAAAAGCACATAATTTTCATACTGCTCTTTTATTTCCAAATATTGAGCCAGCATTGGGGTGATTTTTTCTTCCTTTTCCAATTTCAATACCGCCTTACCGTAAAATATGATCATTCTTTAATACCAACGGCTTCGCCGAAGGATTTAAACTGCGGATTTTATCCGCAATTCAAATGGTGGTTATTAATTCAAATGGTTATTCATTCATATAAAACAACAATAAGACTGCCGTATTACGACAGTCCGATTTGAAATTGCACCGCAAGCGCAAGCAATGCTTAATGACAGCCGCCGCAGGTAGAGCAATCGGAGGTACAGCTGCTTACTCTGTACTGACAGGTGTCCGGATCTTCACCTTCACAGCAAAGTCCGATAATGCCCTGAACCTGCTGCAAAAGATTGTCGAGAGCGCTTTTTTGTATGGCAAAATTTGCCATGTTCGGGTTTGCCATAACCCTTTCATAGCACTGCTGAAGCTCCTTATTAAGCCGCTGAACCTTGTCGTCGTCTCTTATGCCGTCGGATTTGTTTGCTTCAAGCTGTAAATTCTCTCTTTTAAGATTAAATTCTCCGATAAGCTGCTGAAGTCCTTCGTCCTTGTCGTTAGCCTCCTTAGCTTCCAGATAGCCTTTGTAGCGCTCATCGTTTTGAATTGCCCTGCCCAATTCTCTTGTTGCCTTAATTACGTCCATAATAATTTATCCTTTCTTTTATACAGCCTTAACCTGTTTTTAAACCTTTTCACCTATCAAAGCCCAACCCAACGCCTCGGTTATTCTGACGTCAACGAATTTTCCAATATCATTTTCATCTCCTGCAAAGTCAACAATTATATTTTGCCTTGATTTGCCGTTAAAATACTCCTGTGAAGTCCTTCCTTTCCCTTCGCAAAGAACTCTTAGAGTTTTGCCGATGTATTTCCCATAGCTCTTGCTGCCGCATTCGGTTTGGACCTGCAAAAGCTCTCTGAACCATCTGCCCTTTTCCTCCGCAGAGATCGGGTCGTCCATATTTGCCGCCTTAGTTCCCTCTCTCGGACTGAAAATAAAAGTAAAAGCAGAATCGAAGCACACACGCTTCATTAAATCAAGAGTTTTTTCAAAATCCTCTCTCATCTCTCCGGGAAATCCCACAATTATATCGGTGGTTAAATTCAAATCGGGAATTTTTTCCCTTGCGTAATCAACCAACTCCAAATAGCCTTTAATATCGTAATGCCTGTTCATAAGGCTGAGTATTCTGTCACTGCCGCATTGTACGGGCAAATGAAGATGATGACTGATCTTATCGCTTTGAGCTATAACATCTATAAGCTCCTTAGTGCAATCCTTGGGATGAGAAGTCATAAATTCTATCTTAAAATCCCCCGAAAGCTTGTCCAACCGTCTTAAAAGCTCCGGAAAATCCACCTCCGTGCCTTTGCCGTAGGAATTTACGTTTTGTCCCAGCAGCAAAATATCCTTATATCCTTCACCTACAAGACGTTTTACCTCTACGGTGACCTCTTCGGCGGTTCTGGAACGTTCTCGCCCTCTCACATAAGGCACTACACAATATGTGCAAAAATTATTGCAGCCGTACATTATGGGAACGCTGGCTTTAATTTTGCTGTCCCTCTTTACCGGAATACCCTCCGCAATCACTCCGTCGTTATCGGGTATTTCAAATACTCTTCCCCCGTCGAAAAGACATCTGCATAAAAGCTGAGGCAGAGTATGGAGAACATGCGTTCCGAATATTATATCCACAAAAGGAAAGGATTTTTTCAGCTTATCGGCTGTCGAAGGCTGTTGTACCATGCATCCGCAAACAGCGATAATAAGCCCGGAATTTTTCTTTTTCAGGTTCTTTAACGCACCCACATTGCCAAAAACTCTTTCCACCGCATTTTCTCTGACCGCACAGGTGTTAAAAAGAATAAAGTCGGCTTCCGCAGTATTGTCGGTAAAGCCGTAGCCCATTTCCTCCAACATGCCTTTTATTTTTTCACCGTCGGTTACATTTTGCTGACAGCCATAGCTGTGAACATATGCCAGTGGCGCTTTATCCAATATATGTACGGCAGAACGAACCTTTTGGGTATATATTTTTTGCTCTTCCAGCTCTTCTGTGCTTATTACTCTCGTAGACAAAATATCGTTTCCTTTCGGATTGCTCATAAAAATTTATCTAAATTGCCTTGTATATCCGTTTGCATTGCTCACTCCATGCAGTTCGGCAAACAGCAAACGCCAAAATTTTTGTCGCTTGCTATAAGTATACCATATTTAAAAGTTTTTTTCAAGATTTTTTGACAACTTTAGCAAACGCTGCTGCAATGACCCTTTCGGCTCCCGCCTTTTTCAGTATTCTTGCAGCTTCGGACAATGTGCTACCGGTCGTGCATACATCATCGATTATAAGAACGGTCTTCCCTCTTATATCCTCCTTGGGGTTATAACCAAAGGCGTTTTTCAGATTCTTGCGCCTGTCTGCGGCGCTTAATTTCTTTTGCTCCATGGTTTCCTTGATTTTTTTGAGTAAAGGGACATTTCTTATTTCGGATATTCCCGTAAGCTCCTTGGCGATGAGCTTTGTCTGATTATATCCACGGTGGTTTAAGTCCTTTCTGCTCATAGGTATATACGTAATTACATCAATGTCATTCAAAAGCGCTTTGTCTCTTAACATTGCATATATAAAGTAAGAAACCGCAGATAAAGCATAGCCGTTGTTCTCGTTTTTCATCTTATGGATTATCGGTCGGCTGCATGAATCATAAGCAGTTACGGCGTAAAATTCGTCCGCATACAGTACATTATGCTTTTTGGGCGCAGAGGAAAGCCTGTTGCCGCAATGCTTGCAAAAATATTCTTCAAACGGAATATTTTCACCGCAAAAGCCGCATCTGTTGGGATAAAACAAATCAAGCAAAAGTCTTTTGTAAATATATCTTTTAAGCATTGCAGATGTTTCCTCGATCTATTATTGATCACTTTTCTTTTTCCTCATCTTGATCATCAGCAAGGGCTTTAAGCATGAATACCTCAAGGTGCGGCGGTCGTTGCTGACCATTGTGTAAACCTGGCTTTTCGTTCCGATCAAAATAAGGGTATTTTTTGCCCTTGTAACTCCCGTATAGAGAAGATTTCTGTACTGTAGATTTTTGCTTATTGAGGTTAACGGCATGATCACTGCGTTATATTCGCTGCCTTGGCTCTTATGAATGGTTACCGCATAGGCAAGGTCGAGCTTTCTCAACATTTCGGGACTGTAGGTCGCCCTTTTTCCGTCGTAATTTACTATCACGTTGCCGCTGTGCCTGTCCATCTCTTCTATAAAACCAATATCGCCGTTAAACACTCCTCTGCCGTACTCCGCACCCTTTTTCCACTCTATGTCATAGTCGTTTTTAATTTGCATTACCTTATCCCCGACTCTAAAGACGTTATCGAAAATTTTAACTTCGCTTTTATCCTTTGAGGGAGGATTAAGAGCCAGCTGTAAATCCCTGTTCAGCTCCTTAGTGCCGACGCAGCCGATCCTGGTGGGAGTGAGGACTTGTATATCCTCTAAAGGAGAATAGCCGTATGCCTTTGGAAGCCTCTTTTTTGTAAGCTCGATTATAAGCTTCGGTATTTCTGTTTCGACAGGACATTCCATAAAGAAAAAATCGCTTTTTTTGTCCTCCAAATCAGGCTTGTCTCCCTTCACTATTCGGTGAGCATTGGTGACGATCAAGCTTT
>JAMPBF010000059.1 GCA_023666805.1 Bacillota bacterium | reverse complement strand
ATAAAAACTTATCTAAATTGCCTCGCATATCCGTTCGCTTTGCTCACTCCATGCGGATCGGCAAACAGCAAACGACAAAATTCTTGGCGTTTGCCATAAATTAACACCTCGACTACTAAAATTTGAAATTAGTGCTAATTATAATGGTTTTATGTGGCTGCCATATCAAATATTGTTATTTGCTCATTTTTTGAAAGCAGCATATTTTGCTGACCGGTTATAGTGTAATTGGTTAATAAGGCTTCAACTACAGGATTTCTGTTTGATTCCCTTGCTCCGATATGGTAAAAGTGTTCTTGCGTGATTTTCTCGCAATCATTCCATACTGATAAAATATACTCATTTTTTCGATAATCGTTATGATCCCATGTAGATAACATGAATCTTGCTTTGCTTTTAACTAAGGATTTATGCAGGGCAATTTCCGAGCATTCATTCCAGCTGTCGTAATAATCAACATGCCGCCCTATATAGGGAGGATCGCAGTAAATAAAGTCGTTTATTCCAGCCAAAGCAATTGTCTCTTCAAATGGTTGGCAAATGAATTCCCATGAATGTTTTTTTAACAGTTGTTCAATATGAGAAACTTGGTTTACAATTTTAGTTATATACGCCTTGGAAAATCTTTGCGGCTTGTGTCCGTATGGTACATTAAAATTATAGTCTTTATTAAATCTTATCATTCCGTTAAAACAAGCACGGTTTAAGAATAAGAAATCCAATGGATTGTGTTCAATATTAAACCGTGTGCGAACAGTGTAATAATATGTATCGCTGCCTTGTTCTAACAGCTTTCCTTCACGCTCCAAAAAAAATCTTACGGTGTAAGATGTTATTGTGCCAGATTTGATTTGATTATAGAACTCGATAATATGTGGGTTGGTATCGGCAAATACTGCTCTATTGGGTTCAATGTTAAAGCCTACAACGCCCGATCCCATAAAAGGTTCAATCCAAACAGAATTAGGCTGCATAATTATATTTTGCTTAATTAAAGGGACAAGCTTTGTTTTAATCCCTTGTATTTTTATAGGCGGCACATACACTTTGTCGTTCATTTTGTTTTCCTCTTTGAAGCCTTGGGATTATTTAAATCTATAGGCAGCCTGCGATAATGTAAATATTCCTCAAATGATGACAACTTTTTTCTTTCGCCATTAACAGGAATCTCTATTTTTCCGAAATTTGCCCAATAATCGTCGAATAGCTCTTCTCCTGCTTTTGCAAAGACGCCGTTTCCGTTTAGTATATCATCAATCTTTTGAATGCTTCCTATGTTTGCGGTATTGCCGCTGCCGCCTTTATCACTTGCGATTTTCCATTTTTCTTCAGCAAAAAACTGAAAGTTTTTGATAACTGACGGTATTATTTCAATCTCATCAATTGAGTAGGTGTGTGTTTCGTCGCTTTTATCGAGGGTAACTCTTGAATAGATAATACCTAAACAAAAATGTCCGCTGTATTCATCGTAGGGATATTGAATGTTCTTGGTGCTTGTACGATTGACAAAATATTCTCCGTGAGACCCTAACGTAAAGCCATTGCAAAAATCGGGATATTCTTCGTCTCTGTATGTAGTTTTAAGATCAACTGCGAATTTGACATTTGGATTGTTCTTTGATATAAAGGTCAGATCAGGATACCAATTTTGATATGAAGCAAGCTCAATATCATATTCGATTTTTTCAGCAAACTTAAGAAAGTGCGGAAACAAATGAAGCTCAAGCACCTTTGAAACAATTTTGGTATCAGATGAGATTGTGTATATATTTTTGAAAATATCAACAAAGCCCCTAATAGTCCATTCATCGTCTTTAGTGATAAAATCTCCTAACGTAGACGCAAACGCTTTAAGCTGTTTGGCAAACAGGCTTTTTTCCTTTTCGTTTTTCATCTGTACGACTTCCTTTAATGCTTTTTAACGAGTGGGTTCAGATATAAAGAAAGACAACCGACTTTGAAACAAAATTGGTTGCCTTATTTTGGTCGGAGTGACAAGACTTGAACTTGCGACCTCTACCACCCCAAGGTAGCGCGCTACCACCTGCGCCACACCCCGACTTACCACCTAATAATTATACTATATTTTCAGAATATGTCAAGTCTTTTTTTAAAATTTTTTTGTTTTTTTGTTTTTTGATCTTGCTTTATCCGTTTTTTAACGGTTATTGGTATTACATTGGATCTCGATCCCCGTATAATCCTTCTCGGAGGGAGTGCCGGAAATTTGTTCAAAGTCCGTATACTCCGCCGTGAGAAGATAATTTCCCAAATAAAGCTGTCTTAATATCTCGTTGCAGTCAACGCCCTTGTTTATCTCGGAAAGCCAAGGCTTGCCTTCGATGGTGACTGTTCCCGCAAATTTGTTTTGGGGAATGTGGGGGTATTCCAAAAAGCCTTGATTCAGCTCGACCCCGATAGTGTTTACTGTAGTGCCGTCCAGTGTGTAGCACTTTATTCCCAAGCCGTCCCACATATAGTTGGCTCTGTTGGTGACCTGAGCGCCGCTGTGCAATTTTTCCAAAAACTCCTTGTCTTCAAGCTTGGTTTCAAATTGCTGAACTCTCGGTTCGCCTAAAATTTGAATAAGCCGCATAATATCTATGGGAAGAGTTAAAACGCTTTGGTTTATGGTTATCCTGTCGCTTCTCAGGTCTACACAGACAGCTTCGCCCGGCTGCAGAGGGACAAGCCGAATTTGAACGGCGTCGGATTTTTTCCCGAAAAGTCTTTTTAAAAATTCAAACATAAAGATCCGCTCCTTTATATCATACTATAGTCAACGTCAAAAATGATTTGACGTTGACTATAAAAACTTATCTAAATTGCCTCGCATATCCGTTCGCTTTGCTCACTCCATGCGAATCGGCAAATAGCAAACGCCAAAAAATTTTGTCGTTTGCTATAATTTTCGATCGGCAGCAAAAAATGTCCGTGCTTTGATCGAAAATCGGTATCAGTACCTTTTATTGGGATTGTTTTCCTTAATATCTTTTCCCATAACAATATAAACTCTCACATACATTATAAAAGAAAACAGCATGCATGCGCCGCTTACAAGTATCAGTGCGGTGGAGAGAGGATAGGGCATTTTGTTGTAGGGAACGACCAAAAGGGCGATCATTACCAAATAAAACACGGTGGTGGCAACCTTTCCGTACCAGTGCGCCCCCTTGAGCTTTCTGCCTTTTTTGAGAAATACCAGACCCAGCACAGCCATTGTGATCTCCTTCACCACCAAAAGGACAATTATGGGAATAAGCAGTCTGTAATGTATTGCAAGGCATACCATTATGGCGGCTTGGGTCAGCTTATCCGCCACAGGGTCGAGAATTTTGCCCAGCTCGGTTATCATGTTGCAGGAGCGGGCAATTTTTCCGTCCAGAAAATCGGTGATCCCCGACAAGATCAAAATTCCCACGGCGGCGAAATGGTAGCCGATGCCGTCAAAGGAATGTACGTACAAAACAACGAACACGGGAATAAGAGCTATCCTGAAATAGCTCAAAATATTCGGTACGCTGAAAATTTCTTTTTTGTTTTGTCGTCCATTTCTTTTTCTGCACTCCTGTAGGAGAAAGCGATGTTTGTGAAGCTGTTGGGTGCCGTGAAAAAATTCACCTTGGTCTGTGACCCATTATAACAAATTAGACATTTTTTGTCAATCTTTTGCGGAGAGAATACGTCAGTCCTCGTTGTACCCCAAGATACGGATCGGTCTTATACTGTCGTAATTCAGCATGCTCAAAGGGAAATTCAGCAGCTCGTCGTCGTGACCGCAGACCAAAAAATCCGCCTTATTGCCCTTATCGTCATATAAGACCTCGGTTATTATTACCTGAGAAAAGGGCTGTTCCCTCAGCATAAGCTGCACGATGTCTCCCTGCTCCAGCTGTCCTCCGCCAACGTCGGTCATGGCGGAAAGACCCCGCCTTTGATTGCTTGTGACGTAGTACCAAAAGTTTTCGCCCTCTATCCAGGACATGGATCTGCCGCTGTCCTCGTAATAATACTCTATCTTATCGTCGAACCATTTCCATATCAAGTCGCCCTTGGTATCCATTTTGCCGATCCCCTCAAAAATGCACTGGGAGACAAAATTCATGCTGTCGTCGTCATAGTCCTTCCAGCGGTTTATATTGCGGGACTCGGTAACGGGAGAACACCACCTTTGGGCGTATTCCACCGCTTTTTGCCTGTTATAGACGGTATCTGCGGTATAGGGGGTAGGATAATTATTAAGCGCTATAAGCTCCTTTGTTTTCTCGAAATTTTCCTCCAAAGCGCTGCAAAAATACGGGTAGCAGTTGTACAGCTGAAGGTAGGAGGGGCTTTCGCTTCCGCAAAGGCTGTTCATCTTATTTTTGCCGTATCTCCAAGCGCCTTTTTCACAGCTGTGAGCGGTTATGTACCACTTTCCCCCCGTTCTCTCGAAAATAAACGTATGGGAATATACCCCTTCGCCGCAAAGATAGTCGGGGATATTCCCGTAATTTCTTTCGGAGCTTTGATCCACCATTATTATATAGCCGTTTTTATTGATCTCCACGGTATTTATCAGCCACAGGTGAAGGGTGGACAGCCGCACGCCGTAATCCAACGAGGAATTTTCCTGCCGGTACAGCACGGATTTCAGCGCCGCCATATCGTAAATACAGTCGGCGCAGCTGTCCGCAAAAAGCTCCTCTATGTTTTCCGCCGAGCTTTCCTTGGCGGCGGGGGAGTAGAAGCAGTCGAAATAGCGGTTAAGGATCGCCTGTATTCGATCCAGCTCCTCGCCCTGATCCCAGCCGTACCACTTTCTCTGATAATTTTCGGAGACCTCTCCGTTATTTTCCTGCTTTTGGAAAATTTTGTCGAAGATCTCTCTGAAGGGGTCGAAGAAAAGCAATGCGGATATGGCGGTGATAACGGCGATTATCCCGATGGAAATTAAGATTATCCGCTTTTTCAAGGCTTACGACCAACCGTAGTCGTCATACTCTCCCCAGCTGGCGGCGGATTCTCCCGACTGCTGTCCCAGCTTGAAGATAAGGTATGCCACTGCGCCCAAAATGGCGGCTATTGCGAAGATTATTGAGAGTTTGTTTTTGTTGCTCATAGGTTTGTCCTTTCCGATATTGTTGTTTGTGATTTTTGACGTTATCTTTGAAGAGCCTTGTATATCTCCGATTTTGAAAACTCCGTTTTGGCGGCGATCTCCTTGCAGGCGTCGGACGCCTTTATTCCTTTTTCCGTAAGCTCCCTTGCCATTTCAGCCGCCTCCTCTACGGTGATTTGGGGCTTCGGCTCCTCCCTTGCCCCTTCTACTATAAGCACGTATTCTCCTTTAGGCTCTTTTTGCTCATAGAGGGCTATCATCTCGCTGACCGTGCCCCTGATGACCTCCTCGTGGATCTTGGTAAGCTCCCGACATAGGCTGATCCTTCTGTCGCCCAAAAGCTCCAGCAGGTCGTTGAGGGTGTTTTTGAGCTTGTGGGGCGCTTCGTAGAAGATCAGGGTTTGGGGCAAAGGCTTTAATTGCAGCAAATGCTCTCTTCGTATGCTTTTGGTAACGCTTAGAAAGCCTTCAAAGCAAAAACGCTTGGTAGGCAGACCGCTGACGGCAAGGGCGGTAAGGGCGGCGGTGGGTCCCGGAACTGCCGCCACTTCAATATCATGCTCTGCGCAGAGCTTGACTATTTCCTCTCCCGGGTCGCTGATACAGGGCATGCCTGCGTCGGTGATGACTGCGCAGCTTTCGCCCTCCAACAGCCTTGCCAAAATTTGCTCGCCCTTTTCTTTGGCGTTGTGTTGGTGATAGCTTATCATCGGCTTTTTTATGCCGAATTTGTTTGTTAAAACGGAGGTGACCCTGGTATCCTCGGCGCAGATCAGATCCACTGCGTTTAGGGTCTCCTTTGCTCTTTCCGAGAAATCGCCCAAATTGCCGATAGGAGAGCCTACTATATATAATTTACCCATATTTCTTCCTTTATCCCCTTAACCGAGAGGAAAATTACTTCGGATCCGCCTCCATACCGTAAATATCCAGCAGATCCTCGGTATACTCGTTATTTTCTCTGCGCATAACAAGGGGCTTTGTAATGTCCAAGCCTGCATTGCCGCCCTTTTTGCCGCTTATCAGCATAAGCCACGGTTTTTCCCCCTGCCTGTTGCAAACCAAGGTGAGTTTTTTGGGCTGAATGTTTTTCTCGGTCATCAGGCAGCATATTTCACTTAACCTTTCCGGCAGATGACACATTTTTAACGTACCGCCGTACTTTAAGAGAAAATCCGCCGCCGCCACCACGTCCCTTAAATTGCAGGCGATTTCGTGGCGGGCAAGCCTTTGCTGCTCCGTCAGCCTTTCCTTGCCCGAATTTTTCTTGTAGTAGGGGGGATTTACCGTTACCATATCCAAGGTGTTTCTCGGTATCAGCATACCCAAGGTCTTTAGATCGGTCAGATCGCATTGCAAGGGTACAAGTCTGTCCTCCAAGCCGTTTTCCCGTACGGATCTTTTGAACAGCTCTACTGCGTCCTGCTGAAGCTCTATGCCGTAAACCTTTTTCGGAGGTCTGTTTTTACAGAAAAACAACGGGATAATGCCGCAGCCCGCACATAAGTCGCACACCGTCATATTGGGCAGCGGCGACGCAAAATCCGCCAACAGCACTGCGTCCGTTCCGAAGCGGTGATTTTCGTCCACATAAATATTTATGCCGTCAAGCTTGAATTTTTCTTCCATAAAACTTTTTATCCTATCAGAATTTCACATTCGGGTAAGATCTTGCTCTTGCTGTCGTCGTTTTTGTCGCTTGTAAAGGACAGGAGAAGGGAAACGGGACCCACTCTTCCCGCCAGCATGGCAAAGGACAGCACAAGCTTGGAAACAGGGTCCACCTGGGCGGAGACGCCTGTGGAAAAGCCGGTGGTGGTAAACGCCGATACGATCTCGTAAAGTATATCTACCTCCGAAAGGGTGGGGTTTAAAAGGTAGATCACCGCAAAGCACAGCATTATAAAGCCAAAGGAAAGCACAAAGCAGGCTATAGCCTTAAACACAATGCTTTGTCTTACTCTGTGACCCCATATTTTTGCGTCCTCCTGACCCTTAAGCACCGCCATCACCGATGCGATCAAGATCGCTAAGGTGGTAACTCTGATACCGCCGCCTGTAGATGCGGGGGCGGAGCCGATAAACATCAAAAGTATGGTAAGCAGCTTTGAAAAGTCGTTAGCCAAAGCTATATCTCTTATATTAAAGCCGGCTGAGCGGGCGGAAACACTGGTAAACGCCGAGCAGAACAGCCTGTCGCCGATGCTCATATCCTCGAACATATCGCCGTGTATTATTGTGACCAGGAAATACGCCAAAAAACCCGCCACAAACAGCACTGCGCTGTATATCAGCACCAGCTTGGTGTGCATGGAAAGGCGCTTGGTCTTAAAGTAGTTGCGCACATTATCCCATACCACAAAGCCGATTCCCCCCAAAAATACCAAGGCGGCAATAACGATGTGGACTTGGGGCTTGTCGCTGTAGGAGGACAGCCCGCCTCCCAAATTGAACAGATCCAGACCGCCGTTGCAAAAGGCGGATATTGACGTAAACACCGACATAAATATGCCGTAGCCGCCGAATTGAGGCACAAGGGTAAACGCCATTATGACAGCCCCGATACCCTCCATGATAAGGGTGTATGTGCCGATACGGATAAACAGCCGCTTTGCCCCCACTATACCGTTGGTGCTCACCTCTCCCGCAATTGCGCTGGCCTTCATAAGCCCCATTTTTCTGCCTAACGCAAAGTTGAAGAAGGTCAGGATTATTACCAAGCCCAAGCCTCCCACCTGCGTCATTATCAGTAGGAGCACCTGTCCGAATAAATTCCAGTGCCAGTATGTATCCACTACCGTTATACCGGTGGTGGTGGTGGCGGAGGCGGCGGTAAAGAAGCAGTCTATTATGTTCGTCCAGCTGCCGTCCCTTGAGGAGCAGGGGAGGCACAACAATACCGTTCCCACCGCTATAACCGCCAAAAGGCTAAGGGTAAGCATTTTGGCGGGATTTGCTTGCTTTGCTTTCTTTTTTATGATTGGCATTTTTTCTTTTGTCTATCCTCTTTTGTTTTATATTTCTTCGGGAAAGGCTTCCCGTTAAAGAGCATAAGATGTTTATCGGGCTTCCTCCGGGGAGGTTTCCGCCGGCGAGGAGGTTTCAGCTGCCGAGGAGGCTGCCGCTGCGGTTTGCGGCGGCGCTTGAGGCGGTTCGGCGGGCTCCGAGGTTTTCTCGGGAGCCGTCTCCGACGGCGGGGGTTCGCTTCCGCTTTGCGCTTGGGCATATGCCTTCGCCCTTTCGCCGTAGGCGTAGACCTTGTAGTTTTCCGTTTCCCCGAGCTGGCTGAACACTATCCTGCCCTGCTGTCCGTCAAACCGCAGGGGTACGTCCGACGGCAGGATTATATAGGTGTCGTCGGTCAGGGCTTGAGGATTGTCGGCGGTTTTAACGGTTATGTTCTGATTAAGATACTGCATCATCATAACGCAGTTTCTGCCGCAGCGGTAGGCGGTCACCGAGGGCGCCTCGCTGCTGTTGAAGATATATTTGGAAAGCTCGATATATTCGGCGTTTCTCATTTGGCTCTGCTCCGCCGACAGGGGCAGATAGTAAAGCAGCCCGAAAAGCGCGCCGTAGCAGGATATGGCTATCAAAACGCCCGAGATCACCGCTTTTTTCAGCTTTTTGGCGCAGCTGACTATTACGATAAACACCGCCATAACACAAAGCGAAGCGCTTACCGCAGCGATCAGCCCCGTAGAGGTCACGGCGGAGGAGGTGCTTTCTCCGAACATTGCGGGGTACAGCCCCAAAATCGGACTTATGGCAGCCGTCTCCGCCTTCAGCACGGTGCTTCTGCCCACGGCGAAAAAGCACACGTACACCGCCGCCGAGGAAATAACTCCGCCCAAGATACGGGGCAGGGTCAAATCCTCCGTATAAACGTATATAAGTATAAACATCACCGTAAAGGGTATGACCCCGTCAAGATACCTGCCGAACAAAAGGGCGCTTTGGCTTTCGGCAAGGTTTTCTGCGGAAAAACGGTAGCAAACGCTGATAAACAGCATAAACACGGTCAAAAACACCGTATAGAAAAGCAGTATGGCGGTGACCTGCCCCCCGATGGGCGGATCCGCTTGGGTATGAACGCCCTTTCTCTTGTGAGAGGAGACATAGTAAGCGATATAGCTTACAAGCACGGACATTCCCAAAGCCCCCAGCCCCCAAGAGGAGCATACGAAATAGTAGAGCTGAGAAAGCAGACAGATAAACAGATTTTTCCACCCGCCGTCGGCAAGTGCGGAGGGAAGCCCCGCAAAGAAGCTTTCCGCCGTATTTTGCAGCTTGGTGGGATCGGCGGTCTGCCACAGGCTCATCTGTACCAAGTAATTGGAAAATACCGCACCCGTCAAAAACAGTGCCAGCGAGAAGAAGAACATCGGCAGCTCCACCGATTTTCTTTTCAGCAAAAGGCGGCTCAGCACGACGGTGACCGTTACAGCCAGTATCATGGCGAAAAGCCTTTGGTGGGCGCAGTAGGAAATACCGCAGACCATGCCCAGCAGAACCGATAAGAACCGCTTGGACGCCTTTCTCTCCGCCTTGTCCGCTCTCAGCAGTATATATAAAGCCAAAAACGGAAGAAAAACCGCCGCCGTTTCGTTCCAAATAAACTTGCTGTGAACCAAAAGGGTCATCCAACCGCCCGTGCAGACCGCCGCCGTCAGCGCCTGCCAAGGCTTTTTAACTCCCGCCGTTAAGGCGCAGGAATAGACGATAACGGGAATAAAGCTCATTATCAGTCCGTTTATTATCACCATAATGTGATACTGCACATAAGGATCCCTGCTTACCAGCAGGGCGGGCACGTACAAAAAGGACTGCAAAAAACCGTAGTAGTAGTCGCTTTTGCTCATTGCCGCCGTCCAGTCGCCGCCCAAAAGCATGTTAGCCAAGGCGGCGGCGGAAAACTCGTTGGGGTCTATGGAGGGCAGATAGACGGAAACGGAAATAATTGTGTGTACGGCGAAAAAGGACAGGTACAAAAGGAACATTATTCCCTTATGTCCCACCCTGCCGTGTATGCGGTTCAGGATCCCTTCCTTTTCCATTCTTTCCGTCCCTTTGCGTTGTTTGTTACAGACCTATTGCCGCCATAATGACCATTGCCAGCAGGCATAAAACTATATATATGCCGAAGCAGATCGCCACCTTGCTCATACGGGGCTTTCCCGCAGCGGCAAGGGCGTTGAGATATTCCTCCGAGGTTTCGTCCGAATACCGAGCTCTGAGCTTTTTTATCTTTTTTGTCATAAACAGAAGATAGAGGTAGTCGCCGAAAAAGCACAGCAAAATCACCAAGCACCACTGGATAAACGCCATTGTGGAGATAGTGTTCGACATGGCGTTTGTCATAAAGCTTTCAAGCCGATCGGGGTTGAAATACGACAGATACAGGAATATCAGCTGAGGCAGCGAGGTGATAAAATTCACCGCCATTATCAGCAGCCCCAAGGGTATCATGCCCTTGTAAAACTGATTGAAGGGGGATAAGCAGCCCGCAAAGAAATTAACGGACATCTTTTTCCCGTGCTCCGCCATATATTTGAAAAGCGACATACGGTAGAGAGAGGCGGGGCCGTTCACGTTCATAAAGCACATCATTTCCCGCTGACTTACGCCCATGTATTTCTTTTCGCTGTATTCCTTTTCGATCTCTTCGTCGCTTTTTTTCGGAAATTCGTTTCTGCCTGTGAAAAAACCTCCGAAGGGGTAGTTTTCGTCGTTTTGCTCCCGATTTTGCCCGTAGGGGCTTTGGTTATAAGGATCTTGCCCGTAGGTATTACGGTTATAGGGGTTTTGCCCGTAAGGGTTCTGCCCGTTGGGATTCTGTCCGTAGGGGTTTTGCCCGTAAGGATTTTGCCCGTAAGGATTTTGTCCGTAAGGATTCTGCCCGTTGGGGTTTTGCCCGTAAGGGTTCTGTCCGTAAGGATTCTGCCCGTAGGGATTTTGTCCGTAAGGATTCTGTCCGTTGGGATTTTGCCCATAAGGGTTCTGCCCATAAGGATTCTGTCCGTAGGGGTTTTGTCCGTACTGTCCCTGTTGTCCGTAAGCCGCCGCTCCGTTTTGTATCGGGGGAACTGGGGGAGCTTCCGCAGGCGGCTGCCACGCAAAGCCGTTTCCGTGCTTATCCTTTAGCCCGCAGCCTCCGTTTTCCTGCCAGCAGCTTCTGTGCATGGGAGCGCCGCAGTCGGGGCAGTAGACCGCCTGTTCTTCTTCTATGCCTTTGCCGCAGCATACGCATATTTCATGCTCCTGCGGCAGATTGTAATTTCTTTCTTCCACTGTTTTTCCTTTCGGGCGTATCGGCAGCGGGGCAAAATTCCCTTTGCCGAAAAAAACATTTTATATGCTTTATATGCATTAACTCTATCCTAATAGTATAACAGATTTTGCTCAAAAATGCAATAGCCCCGAAGCCCCCGTTTGCAATTGTTTTGTAAAAGTGAGGCTCTCCCCCTTGAAATTTTTTGAATAATGGTATATAATATTAATAAGTACCCTATTTTACCTAAAATAAAAGGAGAATTGTTATGAGACTGGTAACACGCTCGGACTTTGACGGATTGGCATGCGGTGCGCTTCTGAAGGAGGCGGGGATCATCGACAGCTGGATATTTGCACACCCCAAGGATTTGCAGGACGGACTGGTTCCCGTGACCGAAAACGACTGTCTTGCCAACGTGCCCTTTGTTGAGGGCTGCGGCTTATGGTTTGACCACCACTCCAGCGAGCACGAAAGGTTGGAGCTTAAGGGAAAGTACAAGGGCGAAAGCCGTATCACCCCCTCCTGCGCCAGGATCATATACGAATATTACGGCGGACAGGAACGCTTCGCTCACTTCGACGAAATGATGATCGCCGTTGACAAGGTGGATTCGGGCAATCTTACCGTTGACGAGATACTTAATCCCACCGGCTGGATCTTGGTAGGCTTTTTGATGGATCCCAGAACGGGCTTGGGCCGCTGGAGAAACTTCACTATCCCCAACTACCGCCTTATGGAGGAGCTTATCGACGCCTGCCGCACCATGTCCACCGAGGAAATTTTGGCTCTGCCCGACGTTCAGGAGAGGATCGAGGTCTATAACGAGCAGACCGAGAAATTCAAGGAAATGGTAAAGGCGCATACCAGGGTGGAAAAGGACGTTATAATCTCCGACCTGAGAGGGGTAGACCCTATCTACACCGGCAACCGCTTTATGATCTACAGCCTGTACCCCGAGCAGAACATATCCGTATGGATAGTAAACGGCAAGGGCGGCAAGGGCTGCTCCGCCGCAGTGGGCTACAGCATTATAAACAAGACCTCCAACGTGGACGTAGGCAGCCTTATGCTAAAATACGGCGGCGGCGGACACAAAAAGGTGGGCACCTGCCAGTTCTCCGACGAGGACATGGCGGAGAAGCTGCCGCAGATGATCGATGAGATCGTGAATTATAAGGGGTAAGCTTGTCTTTAGCAGACGGCTTTTGTTAGTGCGCATTTCAATTTATGTTTTATTAATCCCGAAACGGGAATCGTATCTGCGCCGTTGGCGCAGAAATTAAGAGGGGACCACAAGAACCAAGGTTCTTGAGGCCCCCTCTTAATAATCTCCCCCTTATCTCCTTCAAATGGGTGAACTACGTATCAATAAATGGCACGAACGCATAAAAATGTAATGGCAAATGTGTTTCTGTCAACTGCTCGTAACTATGCCTTGTGCAAATCTGCCATAACTGCGCCTCGAACTGATTTGGAACTCAGGTTTTCCTAATACAATGTTTTTTTGTGGTTGTTGGTGATACAAAACGGTTGCAACATAATGCATTACGTAGGGGAGGGGCTTGTCCCCTCCCGTTGTACAGGCAGTGATATAATACTAATTCCTGTTTAAAATATAGACTTCGTCTATATTTTAAAGCCGAC
>JAMPBF010000058.1 GCA_023666805.1 Bacillota bacterium | reverse complement strand
CACAGTAATGCGAAAAAGTCCAGTTTTTTGTTGGACTTTTTCGACAGGCTGTCATAATCAAGTCATAGACTTGATTATGAATTACACCCAAAGCATTAATTTTCGATCGACAGCAAAAAATTTCTATACTTTGATCGAAATTAGTATTACATATTATCGAGGCTTAGCTCAGGTGGGCAAATGGGTTAGGCTTAAATTTGCTGCCATGAATTTGAAAAAGTATGCGATACATAGGTGGAATATGGGCGGAAATGTGGGTAATTCGGTTTCGATTTATTATTTTTTTCTGTTTTGGTGCATTGTTGAGAAATTAGTTTGATTTTGGATAAAAGTATTCTGGATTTGGAGGGGAAATGGGGGGTTCGACAATCTGAGATAGACTTTGTCTATCTTTTAGAGCGAAAACAGTATAAATTTCAGTTGATATGTGCTTGTCATCGGCTTTTCGTCATCAGTAAATTTACCGTAAAAAGACCTGCAATCTGACCCCTTTGGGGAAGAACGCAGGTCTTTTTTGCGGGCATTTTTTTCATTTCGTTTTCGCAAATTCTTTAAATATATGAAAGTAATGATTATGCTATCTTCAATCTTTGTGATAAAATTTAATTATATTATATCACAAGGGCGGCTGTTTGTAAAGTCCAAAAACCGCAAAAAACGACAAAACTTTTTGACTGTATAAATTTCAGCCGTCAGACCGTGCGTCGGAAAGGAATATTAAATGAGAAACGCAATGAACATTTATAAGAGAAAAGACGGAAGATTTGAGGGGCGGATTCCTATCGGATATAGTAACAACGGCAAGATTAAGTACAGATATTTATATTCAAAAAATCTGACCGAGTTAAAGGAAAAAATGATGTGCGCTTATATCAACTCGGACAACCCAATGCAAGGAAGTGCGGACAAAACACTGAAAGAGCTGTGTTCGGAGTGGCTTTTATCGGCCAAACTGCGGGTTAAGCAATCCAGCTATTGCTGCTATGAGAAATTGATAAATAAACACATCTTGCCGTATTTTGAAGATATAATGTACAGCGAACTGAACACGCCAATTATAAATTCCTTTGCTGAACATAAGCTGAAATATGGCAAAATAAACGGATTTGGCGGCATTTCCGCAAAGAGTGTTCACGATATTCTTATCGTAATGCGTTCCGTGGCAAAGTATGCGGAACAGGAATACGGTTATAGAAATCCGATGCGAAATATTTCCATACCTAAATCCGAAAATAAAAAAACAAAGGTTTTTAGCAAGGACGAGCGCAGCAGACTTCAGAACCACCTCCGAAGAAATCCGACCGAAAGCAATCTCGGCATTCTTCTTGCAATGTACTCGGGACTTCGTATTGGCGAGTTGTGTGCTCTGACATGGGACGATATTGATTTTGACAACGGGATCGTTCATATTTCAAAGGCGCTGCAGCGTGTTGCGAAAAATTCGGGAGATGTTAAAACAACAATTGCAATCACTTCTCCCAAAAGTAAAACTTCGGTAAGAGATATTCCTGTTCCCTTGTTTGTTCTCAACAGCATGAAACAAAAGAAGCGCTTTGACGGCAGCTATATTTTATCGGGAACAAGCAAGCCCGTGGAACCGAGAACCATGCAAAACCGATTTAAGGCTGTCCTAAAAGGTTGTGGGATTCGCAATGCCAATTTCCATTTACTTCGTCACACTTATGCAACCGTGTGTATTGAAAACGGGTTTGATGCAAAAACCGTAAGTGAGTTATTAGGACATTCAAATGTCAATATTACTCTTAACCGGTATGTACATTCTTCTATGGAAATGAAGAGAATGTGCGTGGAAAGACTTAATTTTGCACTATAATTTCCAGCCGTCAATTATTAATATATAAATTATCTGCACGCCGCTTTTTCAGGCTTTTATAATGTTTTACTTATATTTAAAGAATTTGCGAAAGTAATGTCATCGCAATTATTTATATCATATTGTTTTTATAGTTATAGTCAACGGCAAAAATATTTGGCGTTGTTATTTGCCGATCTGCACTGAGCTTTTTCAGTGAACGAATGTGCGGGTGCTTTTACAGCTGCATAAATAATCCGCTTATTGCTGCTAAAAACGATATGTACGAATACCGAAGAGATGAGGATTTTAAGAAATGATTATCAGTTTGATTAAAATGAAACAAATGTTCTGCCTTTCCTTACCCGATAAGGTCAAGGGACGTTATTGGATTACCGACGCAGATAAAAAAGGTAAAAAGCGTGATCTTATCAGCGTAGAGGCATTAAATAACCGTTGGGTCATTAAGAGCACTGATAATGTTGAGGTTTTAGACGGGGAAAATAATAAAATTTCCGAATTGGTTCTAACACCGCAAAGCATATATAATTTAAAAATTGCCGGGGAAGATGAAAGAGTGATACTTTTTGCCGAAGACATGGATGCCGGTCACCGTTCCTTTCAAAAAGTGCTAGTCAAAGAACCCGTTACGTTTTCAATAGGCAGAACAAACGATAACAATTTTTGTTATGAAAATAAATTTGTTTCAGGAAAGCATGCGCTGCTTTCCTATGACGGAGCAAGCTGGAGCATAACCGATTTGGAAAGCACCAACGGTACTTATGTAAACGGTTTTAGGGTTAACAGCCGGTCTATTATTCCCGGTGATTATATTTACATAATGGGCTTGAAAATTGTTATAGGCAACAGTTTTATGGCATTAAACAATCCGAACAAGCTTGTAAAATTGGTTTCGGATAGCATTATAAAATATCGTCCGCAAGAAATAATGCCTGTGAAGGGGGTGCGAAAAGCTGACGAAAAAAACTTTTTTTACCCTTCTCCTCGCTTTTACAGAGAAATTCAGCATGAGACGGTAGAAATCGATGCTCCGCCTCAACGCCAAAAGACAGATGAAGTGCCTATGTCTCTTATGTTGGGTCCGTCCGTTACAATGGGCGTAATATCCATGGGGACCGGATTGATCACCCTTAACAATACAATTGTGAGCGGCGGCAATTTCAGTCAGGCGATTCCTACGCTTATTATGTCATCGGGTATGCTTTTAGGAGCGGTGCTTTGGCCTGTACTTACAAAAAAACACGAAAAAAAGATCAAAATAAAAAATGAAAGCCTTAGACAAAACAAGTATTTTTCATATCTTAATGAAAAGAAGGATGAAATTAAAAAAATATCCAAAACTCAAAGTGACATTCTTAATGAGAATTTAATATCCTTAGAGGAATGTGCAGCTCGTATTATTGAAAAAAAGCCGAATTTATGGAACAGAGGAGTTGGACAAGGCGACTATTTAACCCTTAAACTTGGCACAGGCAATGTCCCGATTGATGCCGATGTTAAATTTCCCTCCAAGAAATTTACTTTAGATGACGATAATCTGCAAAACGCAATGTATTCACTGGGAACAGAACCAAAAATACTGACTGATGTGCCGATAGGGCTTTCGCTCTACGATAATATCGCCGTTGGTGTTTACGGCAAGGCTTCTCAAACCGCCTGCCTGTTAAAATCCTTTGTTTTACAGCTTATTGCTTTATACAGCTATGATGAACTTAAAATAATACTTATAAGTGAAAATATTGACGGGGAGTGGGATTTTGTTAAATTTATCCCCCATTTTTGGAGTGACGACAAGTCTGTCAGATTTTTGGCTGCCGATCTTGACGAAGTAAAAATACTGTCCTCCTATATGGAGGAAAATATTATTCCCGGATTAAACAGAAAAAATCCTTCCGATGAGGGGTATATACCGCATTATGTTATAATTTCAGCAAGTGAGCAATTGGGAGAAAAATGCGAGGCCTTTCGCAGAATGTTAAAGTCCGAAAAAAATTACGGTTACAGTATAATTTATTCCGCTTCTTCATTTAAAGATATACCGAAGGAAACTCAGCTTGTGATTTTGGCAGACGGCAATCATTCCGTAATGTACCACCGAGGCGATATTAAAGGGAAAAACATTTTCTTTGTACCGCCGACAGTGGATAATTCGACAATGGAACGTGCCGCATCGGTGATAGCCAACATTTCCTTGGATTTAAGCGCTCAAAGATATACGCTTCCTTCTATGATAACCTTTATGGAAATGTTTAACGTATGTAAAATAGAGCATTTAAATTCTCTCACAAGGTGGAAGGAAAACGATCCCACGGTATCTCTGTCTACGCCTATAGGTGTAGACGCATACGGCAATCGCTTCAATTTGGATCTTCACGAAAAATTCCACGGTCCTCACGGGCTGGTGGCAGGCATGACAGGGTCGGGCAAATCCGAATTTATCATAACATATATTTTATCAATGGCCGTTAACTATCATCCCGATGAAGTTGCCTTTATACTTATAGACTACAAAGGCGGCGGACTTGCGGGCGCTTTTGAGGATAAAGAAAGGGGAATCAAGCTTCCTCACCTTGTGGGTACTATTACAAACTTGGACGGCGCTGCGGTCAAAAGATCTTTGATTTCAATTCAAAGTGAATTGCGGCGCAGGCAGACCATGTTCAACAGTGCAAGAAAAATATCCAATGAGGGAACCATGGATATTTATAAGTATCAAAAGCTTTACAGAGACGAAGTAGTAAGCGAACCCTTACCTCACCTTTTTATTATTTCCGATGAGTTTGCGGAATTAAAGGTTCAGCAGCCGGAATTTATGGATCAACTGATAAGCACGGCTCGAATAGGCAGAAGCTTGGGAGTGCATTTAATTCTTGCTACGCAAAAGCCCAGCGGCGTAGTAGACGATCAAATTTGGAGCAACAGCAAATTTAGGGTTTGCTTAAAGGTTCAGGAAAAGGCGGACAGTCAGGATATAATCAAATGCCCCGACGCAGCCGAGCTTTCGCAAACAGGCAGATTTTATTTGCAGGTAGGCTATAACGAATTGTTTGCCTTGGGACAATCTGCGTGGTGCGGTGCAGAATACATTCCTTCGGACACATTGGAAAAAGCGCATGAATCCAGTGTTCAAATCATAGACCACTTGGGCAGGATAAAAACAAATCTTAAGATCAATAAAGCCAAATCCGCACATGATAACGGCACAAAGCAAATTGTTGCGATAATTAAGTATCTGTCCGAGCTTGCGGCAGAGAAAAACATTGTCACACGCCAAATGTGGTTGGATCCAATTCCTTCACATATTTATATTGACGATTTGGAAAAGAAATATTTCGTAAAATGTGAAGAATTTGTTTTAAATCCGATTATAGGGGAATATGACGATCCGTCTAATCAGCGGCAAGGGGTGCTTACCGTTCCTTTTTCCTCCGAGGGGAATTGTCTTGTGTTTGGCGCAGCGGGTAATGGTAAAACAACCTTTCTTATGGGATTATGCTATTCCTTAATAAAAAATTACAGTGCGGAGCAAGTCAATATTTATATAGTGGATTGCGGCTCGGAATCCTTAAAAATATTTGAGAATGCGCCACAAGTAGGCGGCGTTGCAATATCCTCGGATATTGAAAAGGTTTATAATTTATTTAAAATTATTTCGCATGAAACGGAAAGCAGAAGAAAAGCATTTGCGGATTACGGCGGAAGCTACGAGGATTATTGCCGAACAAGCGGAAAAAGATTGCCCTATATTGTGGTAATTATAAACAATTATGCAGGCTTTGATGATGCCTTCGGGGATCTGGCGGAAACCTTTGCCGCTTTAACAAGAGATTGTGTAAAATACGGTATATTTTTTGCAGTGACTGCTACTGCTGTGTCCGAGGTAAGATACAGAGTGCAGCAGAATTTCAGATTTGTATGCACAATGCAGTTGAATGATCCCACCGATTACATGACCGTAATGGGTAAGACCGATGGTTTGGTTCCGTCAAAATGTAAGGGCAGAGGGTTGGTGCGTTTAGACAGAGTGTACGAATTTCAAACCGCATATTGCAGGGAAACGGAAGATATTCATGAATATTTGGTCGGCTATTGCAGAGAGCTTAAGGCTAATTCCGCAGTCAGCGCCAAAGTGATACCTGTTTTACCCGAGGTGGTCAATATAAGCTGTGTACAGTCCTTTACAGGCAGCTTAAATAATATTCCTGTGGGCATTGACAAAAAGACATTGGAAACGGTTTGTGTAAATCTTAATAACAAGGCGGTGTTTCCTGTAATTTCTCATGATATTTCGGAAAACACATATTTTATTGAAGAACTGATAAAGGTTTTATCCCTATCCTGCGAAACAATTACGATAGATGCGGATTCAGTTGTTCGGAAGCGGGAAAATCGGGACGAGAACGGATTTGACGAGCTTGTTTCAAATATATTTGATGAAATGGTCGAAAGAAACAATGCTTACAAGGATTCAAAATTAAACCGAAGCGTCTTGGACAAATATGAAGAAAAAAACTATGTTGTTATATCCTTGAAGAGTTTTTACAATCGCCTTTCCGATGACGGAAAAGAAAAATTAAGTCTGCTGTTGGAAAAGGCTGAAAGCATCTATAAACTGCATTTTATTATAATGGACTCCCTGCCCGATTGGAACGACTTTAATTATGACAATTGGTTTAAGCGGCAAATAAGCGGAAGCGACGGACTGTGGATAGGAAACGGATTTACCGATCAATATTTGCTTAAGGTCAACAAAATGACCGGGGATTTATATGAAGAGGTGGGAAATGAATACGGATATCTTATAACAAGAAACCGTCCCGCAAGAATAAAGCTGTTATCCTCTCGGGAATTGACGTAAGCGTTTCCGCCGAGAAAGGAGGAATTAAAAACGGATAAGGTTTTGATAGAAATGTTTGTCCCGGTACTGGGGGAAACCTTTGATATGTTTATTTCACTGGAGGCTCCTATGTATGAGATACTCGAATTGGTAAAAAAAGGCATATCCAAAATGTCCTACGGGCGTTTTCTTGCGAATGAGGATACCGTTATCTGCTATCGTGATAACGGTAACATCGTCAATATTAATTTATCGGTTTATGAGCTGAATATTGTAAACGGCACTAAACTGATGTTAATATAAAAATATTTTAGGAGGTCATTATTATGAGCCAAACCATTCAGGTAACCCCTGAACAATTAGAGACAGCCGCAACCAAGATCGAGGGGCTGGCTTCCGATTACAAGAGCCAATATGATCTGCTCTACAAGGAAACCGGAGCAATGAGCAGCACTTGGAGCGGTAAAGACAATATAGCCTTTACCGATCAGATCGCAGGATTTAAAGACGACTTTGTGAAAATGCATACGTTAATGATGAATTATGTTGATTTTCTAAGAAAAAGTGCAAAGTCCTACCGAGAAACTCAGGACAGCGTAGTTAACGCAGCCCGCAAGCTTACGAACTAAGGGAGGGAAATACAATGGCAGATTCGATTAAAATCAGTACCCAAGTGTTAAACGACACGGCAGCAAAGATACGCAGCATTAATAATACCCTTGACGCCAAATTGGCGGAAATCAGCAAGACCGTGAATAATCTTAACGATACATGGAAGAGCCAGGCTTCCGGAGAAATCATTGCAACAATGAACGCACTGAAGCCTCGCTTTAACGATTATAAAGAAGTAATCGATAATTATGCGAAATTTTTGGACAATACCGCCCAAAGCTATGAAACCGCTGAAAGCACTATTAGTGCTAACGCAAGCAGTTTTAAGTGATCGGTACGGAGCATGCGGGTTTTTATATCCGCATGCTTTAATTTGAAATTTACGGTCGGAAGGACTGTTAAATAATATATGAATACGGAGAAAGAAAATGAAAAAGATAGTTTCCTTTTTATTGGTGTTGGCAATGATTGTTACATCAATGCTTGGCTTTTCCTCCTGCGCCTTCGGCGAGCTTACACTTACAATGGGGCAATGGCTTGCCCTTGTGGCTGACGCCTTTGGAATGACAACCTATACGCAGCAAGAACCGTATTTTGACAAGGTAAACAGCGAAAGTGCATATTTTGATGCTTTTCAAATGGCGGCAGAGTGGGAAATTTTAATTCCGAGCAGCTCTGTAAGCGCAGATCAGACCCTCACATGGCGGGACGCACTGATAACGCTGGTCAACGCCTGCGGACTTTTTGAGGGAGAAAAAACGGACGATGAAAAAATTGATTACGCAATCGAGAATTTTGACGATTCGATAAGAAAATACAGATTAAGCGGAAATATCCCGCAGGAAAATGCTGTAGCGCTGTTGTCAAAGGCACAGGAGTTTTGGGCGGGCTATCATTATGAGGAAAACACGGAAAAATATAATTACAATGAAAATGTAAAGGATCTAAGCTGCCTTGAAAATGTTGAAATTCGGAATGAAGGAGCGGAGATCGTTATTCCGAATTTGTCACAATCCAACTCGCAGGGCGAGTCAGGATCCAATGGTTCCGAAATAAACTCTGACAATGAAAACAATGCTGTTCAAGGCGAAGGCGGCATTGCCGCAATTCCTGCGGAAATAAAAGAGGGTGATATTTGTATTGTAAATGCAGGCGGGGAGCTTTCGGAAAAGGAATACAAAAAAGTTGAAGGTGTGGAGAGGAACAACGGCAATATTGTAATACATACCTCGGAGGAAGAAGTGAAATTAGAGGATGTATACAAGGACTTGTTTATTGAGGAAACATTAGTTCCAAACGCCGACAATACTCTTATTTATGACCCGGACGGAAATTTGATCGGCGGAAATCCCAAGCTTATCTCTCAATTGAACAAAGGCGGCGCAAGCATGATGAATATGGGGTATGACCTGCGAAACCCCGAGAAACATAATGATTGTGCTGATATTAAAAGCGGCATCAAATGGCAATTTAATGTCGGCAATCTTAAAATAACGTTAAACGGCGAGGATAAAAACGGCAAAATCAATTTGACAATAGAAGCGGATTCGCCCAATATTTTGTCCGGAGGCAAGGGCAATGACAATCATGGCGAGCTAAACTTCAAGGGAAAAGTCGGCGTAGAAAATTTAGCGCTTACCAGTAAATTTGATTTTGGCTGGTTTGAGCTTAAATCCGCTTTGCTTAAGTTAGATTACGACATAGTCGGAGAGCTGAAGTTAGATTATTCAAACAATTTTAAGGCAGTAGCTGCTCCTGAGTTAAGCAACAGAAACGGCAAGTTTTTAACAAATGCCAAGAATGCAATATTTAAGTCTGAAAACGGAGCGGGTGCAAAAACTATTGCAAGCAAAAAGACAATTAAAATTTGCAGCATGAACGTTTACTCCGTAGGAGTGGCTAAAATTTGTTTAGATGTTAATTTAAACATAAAATTCGACGGTTCTCTTGGCGTGTCCGTTACTATAAACAATTCCAATGGTATAGAGTACAAAAACGGAAATATACGGGGAATCAACGAAAAGAAAAGCAGCGTTGACGCAGAGTTGAAGTGCGACGCCGAGTTTGCCCTTGGCTTTGGACCTGCGCTTTATGTGATCGGCTTAAAAAAGTCTTTGGTAGGTCTGGAGGTTAGAGCCGGCTTAGGTATAGTAGGCTCCGTGAAGCTTCATCTGGCAGACGACCAAAACCATCTATTGGACGAAAGCGGCTGTGATGAGGCAACAGGCGAAGAAGCTGAAATGCTGCTTAAAAATATGACCGGAGAACTCAAGGTGCCTTCGGAGGAGGTCAGCAAAATTGCCGAAGGTCTCGGCAAGGAATTTACGGCTGTAGGCGATTATGTGTCGACCCGCATGGATTCCTGCTTGGATATTAACATCAACTTTGTAATCGCCTTATCTCTTACGGACAATTCATTCCTTGTGGATGCAATAGGAAGTAAAGTTAAAACAACTATTTTGAGCGTAAAAATACCGCTTTATCATTGGCACATTGATAACTGGGACTGGTCAAACGTATCGGATTCCTGCCGCCTGACCTATGTGCCCTTTGACGGCGAAGCCGCAGAAACCTCAGAGACAGAATCTGCCGAACCGAGCGACGGCACTGTCGGAACGGGAAGACATCTTAATCTGTCAACAATGAATGCCAATCTGTCGATAGGCGGACAGTATCAGCTGGAAATCACTCAGATCCCCGAGGGCTATTCGGTAAGCGACATAGTATTTGTAAGTCAAAACGAAAAGGTAGCTTCGGTGGATCAAAGCGGCAAAATCACCGCCATAGACGAGGGAAGCACAATAGTTTACGCCAAAACCTCGGACGGCAAATATCAAACTCTTGTTGCGGTGATCGTTGAAAGCACATCGACTGTGAAGTTTGAGGGCATCAAGATTTAGCCAAAAAGGGAAAGGAAAAGCGGAAAATGTTTTCCGCAGCGATCAGCGGGAATGAATAAAATTAAATTTATAAGAAAAAAAGACAATATCCGATTTGTTTTGAAAAGCGAAAAAGGACAAGCTCTAAATGAAAATGAGATCTATTCCGTCAACAACAATATGCTTCCCGGTCTTTTGCATATGGAGGCCGAAAGACGGAAAAACTCCTTCCAAATAACATATAATGCGACAAATTTCATTTCATTTAAGGAATTTCTCGTAAACCCCATGACCAAAGATGCGTTTGCGGGAATATTAAATAATATTACAGAGACTCTTGCTGCCGTTGAAAAGCTTTTTTTACGCAAGGAGTGTTTGTATTTGGATTATGATTTTGTGACAGTTAACCCTTTAACGCAGCAGATTTATTTTATTTACGTTCCCATTCAGGGAATAGACTGCGGGTTTTCCTTAAGGGAGTTTTTGCTGAGTATTGTACATTATACAAGCTTTGATTCCTATGAGGATAACGGATATATTAAAGAATATATTTCCATTTTAAATAACGGAATCAATTTATCCGAGTTCGATCTGAGGGAATTTGTCGGTAAGCTTTACGGACAGCAGATCAGCAGCAAATATAAGGAGTATATGTCAAATCTGAATAAAACGCCTCCGACGTCGATTACGGCAAGCAAAGCTTCCGAAAAGGCAGAGACCGCCGCTTCGGGCATTTACGATCCTTTTTCCGCCGCAGTTGAAGCCTCGGGGGCAGGCTTTACGCAATCAAATACGGGAAAGACGGTATTTTTGGGAAATTCGGATTCCGAGGAAACAGTTTTTTTGGGAACGGCAGCCGGCAAAGATAAAAATTCTCCTTATTTGATTCGGGAAAAAAATCGGGAAAAGATTTGGATAGTCAAGGATAATTTCAGGCTTGGCAAAAAAGGCGATTTCATTGATTACTGCATCAAGGACAACAATGCGATTAGCAGAAGCCACGCAGTCATACTTACAAAAAACGACCGTTATTATATCATGGATCTTGATTCTACCAATAAAACCTTTGTGAACGATTTCCCTGTTTCTCCGAATTGCGAGGTTGAAATTTTTGACGGAACCGACATTTGCCTGGCAAACGAAAAATTTACTTTTAAAATTGAAAAATAAAAAAACAAAGCGGAGCCGTACAAGAGCCGAAAAGGTCTTTGTACGGTAAAGCCTTGATAAAGGAGGAAAATATGTATCCGGAATTTATACCCGTTTATGCGGGCTTGGGCGCAATTTTGCTGATACTTGCGGCGGTGTTGATATTGCTTATTATAGTGTTGAGAAAGGTTTCCCGTCGGTTTGGCGGCGGAACCGTAAATCCCTCGGCAGGGCTGTCGGGGAAAAATACGGTATTCTGTAAGAAGTGCGCCGCTCAATACGATTCAAGGGAGAGCCGCTGTCCAAACTGCGGAGCTCTGCGTTAAAAATTCTGCATACTATACCGAATACCGAACAAAAGGAGCGTTAAATATGATCTTCCCCAAATGCGGCGATAAAACACCCGAAAATTCGGAGCTATGCGGCAAATATGAAGCGTCCGCCGATTCCGAAAAAACCGCACTGCTGACCGACGGTGAAATGACAGAGCGGTTAGATATGGGCAGCTCCGATCTCTCTGACAGTGAAGAAACGGAGCTGTTGGACAGCGGCGCAGCGGGATCGTCCTATCACAACGATCAAAAAAATTTTTACGATAAAACCGAAAATCTGTATGACCTTTGCCGAACGTCCCCCGCCTCCAAGACGGAAGGTTTCTTTAAAAACATTTCGGACGAAAAAACCGATTTGTTAAACGATGATAAAACGGAGCTTTTAAACAGTGCCGCACCTTTTCCGCCTGCAGCGCCGGAGTTCTCGGAGACTGCCTTCGGCATATACAAGATACTTGGCAAAATCGGTCAGGGCAGCGGCGGAGTAGTTTATAAAGCCCTCCACACAAGACTTCAAAAGGAAGTCGTCATAAAGGAAATCATAAGCCCGGGCACCGCTCTCAACCGCAACGAGACCGATTTGCTGAAAGGTATAAAGCACACATATCTGCCGCAGGTGCTTGACTTTATTGAGGATAACGGCAAGGCATATACCGTAATGGACTTTATCTCCGGCTCTGACATAGACAGGCAGGTCAAAAACGGCAGAAAATTTTCCTCCAAGGAAATTATCAAGATAGGCAAAGAGCTGTGCGAGGCGGTAAGCTATCTCCACGGCTTAAATCCCCCCGTTATTCACAGCGATATAAAGCCTGCCAATGTTATGTTAAACGACAACGGCGACATTTGCCTTATAGATTTTAACGTTTCCTTGGTGTTTGATAAAAAGACCCCTGTAATCGGCGGCACAAGAGGTTATGCCCCACCCGAGCAGCTGGGGGTCTCCCTGAAGAATATTCAAAAAGGCAGTCAAACCGTAAATATCGGGGAAATCGATCCGACGGTAAACGAACGCTCAGACGTTTACAGCATAGGAGCCTTTTTGTATTTTATGATAATCGGAGAAGCGCCCGGTGCGAATTATAAGGTAAAGCCGATTGATCGGTATGGTTCGGGAATGCCCGAGGGCTTGCTTCATGTTGTAAGCACCGCAATGTCTTTAAATCCGTCGGGGCGTTACAAAAGCGCAAAGGAAATGCTGTATGCAATAAATAATATAGGTAAGCTTGACAAACGCTACAGGGCGTTAAGGACGGGTAGAATTGCCGCCGCTGTTTTGGCGGTAATTTTAATGGCAGGCTCTGTCACTTTGTGTCTTGAGGGAAAACGTGTTTTGGAGGAAGAGCATGAGGAAAAATACCAAGGCTATATTCGGGAAATAACCGACAGCGTAGCCTCGGAGGACTTTGTCGGGGCGGAGGAGCTGATAAAAACGGCAAGCGCTTTTGAACCCCTGCGTATCGATCCCTATTACAGCCAAACCCTGATTTATTATCTGCAAAAGGATT
>JAMPBF010000057.1 GCA_023666805.1 Bacillota bacterium | reverse complement strand
AAATACCTACGATTACGAAAAAGCAAGGCGTATCCGTTTTTTGGGGGCAAGAGAAGGCTAAAAGCGATCTTTTTTCTTTAACAGAAAGGAATTACAATACAATGGAAGCCAACTATACCGATAAAATCAGAAATTTCTGTATAATAGCCCATATAGATCACGGAAAATCCACGCTGGCGGACCGTATACTGGAGCTTACAAAAACCGTGGCACAGCGCGATATGGAGGAACAGCTCCTTGACAATATGGAGCTTGAACGCGAAAGAGGGATAACCATAAAGGCTCGTGCAGTAAGGCTGAATTATACGGCCTCGGACGGCAGCGATTATGTGTTCAATCTTATAGACACTCCCGGGCACGTGGACTTTAACTACGAGGTCTCCCGCTCGCTGAACGCCTGCGAGGGGGCGCTGCTGGTGGTGGACGCTTCGCAGGGCATTGAGGCTCAGACCCTTGCCAATACCTATCTTGCGATCGAGCAGGATCTGGAGGTCGTGCCCGTTATCAATAAGATCGATCTGCCCTCCGCCCGTCCCGAGGAGGCAAAGGAGGAGATAGAAACCGTTATAGGTATCCCCGCCGAGGACGCACCGTGCATTTCCGCCAAAATGGGGATCAATATCGAGGCTGTTTTGGAGCAGGTGGTAAAATGCGTTCCTCCTCCAAAGGGCGATAAGGACGCAAGGCTCAAGGCGCTGATCTTCGACAGCTATTATGACGCTTATAAGGGCGTTATTGTGCACATAAGAGTAAAAGAAGGCACCGTAAAGGTCGGGGACAAAATCCGCATGATGGCAACGGGAGCGGAATTTCTCGTGACGGAGCTCGGATATATGGGCGCTACACAGCTTATTTCGGCAGAGGAGCTTAAAGCGGGAGAGGTCGGCTATATTGCCGCTTCGATAAAGTCCATAGGCGATACTAAGGTCGGCGATACCGTTACCTTGGCGGACAGCCCCGCAGAAGAGCCCTTGGCAGGCTACCGAAACGTTCAGCCGATGGTATTCAGCGGTATTTATCCCGCCGACGGCTCAAAGTACGGAGATCTGAGGGACGCACTGGAAAAATTGCAGCTCAACGACGCCTCCCTTTCCTTTGACCCCGAAACCTCGGTTGCGTTGGGCTTCGGCTTCAGGTGCGGATTTTTGGGTCTGCTCCATATGGATATTATACAGGAGCGCTTGGAAAGGGAATATAATTTGGATCTGATCACCACCGCTCCCTCGGTCGTATATCGGATCACAAAAACCAACGGCGACGTGGTCATGATAGACAATCCCACCAACTACCCCGACGTTGCGGAAATACAGCAGGCGGAAGAGCCTATGGTAAGCGCACATATCTTTTCCCCCTCCGACTATGTGGGCAGCATTATGGAGCTGTGCCAAGACAGAAGAGGCGTGTTCAAGGATATGAAGTATCTTGACGAAAAACGAGTGGATATGCACTATGAGCTGCCTCTTAACGAGATCGTGTACGATTTTTTTGACGCACTCAAATCCAGGTCAAGAGGATATGCAAGCTATGACTATGAAATCACGGGCTTTGCCCCCTCAAAGCTGGTCAAGCTGGATATTATGCTTAACGGCGATATTGTGGACGCACTGTCCTTTATCGTTCATGCGGACAAGGCTTATCCGAGGGCAAGACGAATTGCGGAAAAGCTCAAGGACAATATTCCCCGACAGCTTTTTGAGGTTCCCATTCAGGCGGCGATCGGCGGAAAAATTATCGCCAGAGAAACCATAAAGGCGCTTCGCAAGGACGTGCTTGCAAAATGCTACGGCGGTGATATTACCCGCAAAAAGAAGCTTTTGGAAAAGCAAAAGGAAGGCAAAAAGCGCATGCGCCAGTTAGGAACGGTGTCCGTAC
Organism: Bacillota bacterium; assembly: GCA_023666805.1. GTDB lineage: Bacteria > Bacillota > Clostridia > Oscillospirales > Ruminococcaceae > Ruminiclostridium_E. The sequence goes on along the minus strand of JAMPBF010000057.1, from coordinate 11,514 downwards.
CGCAGGAAGCGTTTATGGCGGTGCTTAAGCTCGATGAATAAAATGAGAGGACTGTATATTCATGTTCCCTTTTGCCTGTCCAAGTGCCCCTACTGCGACTTTTACTCGGTAAAGGCGGACAAGGCTTCGGCGAAGGAGTACAAAAATGCGGTGATACGCAATTTAAAAAGATATGACCGAGAATTTGACACGGTGTATTTCGGAGGAGGTACACCGATTTTGCTGTGGAAGGAAATTTGCGGGATCTTATCCGAAATTGCTTTTCCCGCAGATGCGGAAATTTCCTTGGAAGCAAATCCCTGCTGTGCAACGGAAGAAAATCTTGCCGCCTTAAGGAAAGCGGGGGTCAACCGTATTTCCTTCGGAGTGCAGAGCTTTAACGACGGCGAGCTGAAGGCGCTGGGCAGGAGGCATAATTCGGAAACGGCAGTCAAAGCCGTCGAAACGGCTTATAACTGCGGATTTGAAAATATTTCCGCCGACATAATGCTGGCTACGCCGTTACAGACTGCGGAAAGCCTTCAAAATACCGTTGACAAGCTTGTAAGCCTGCCTGTTACGCATATTTCAGCCTATATGCTGAAAATCGAGGAAAACACGCCCTTTGCCAATGCGAATTTGAATTTGCCCGAGGAGGATTCGGTATGTGAAATGTATCTGGAAACCGCAGAGAGATTGGAAAGCTTCGGTTTTATCCAATACGAAATAAGCAATTTTGCAAAAAAGGGCTGCGAATGCCGGCATAATCTCAAGTACTGGAATTGTGAGGAATATTTGGGAATAGGACCTGCCTCTCATTCATACTATAATGGTGAGCGCTTTTATGTAAAGGGAGATCTGACGGAATTTATCTCCTCGCCATGTCAAATCACGCACAAGGAAGACGAGGAGGGCACGGCTTACGGGAGCTGTCAAGAATATGCAATGCTGAGGCTGAGACTTTCGGAGGGGCTTAGCTTCGAGGAATATGAAAAACGAGGCGGAAACACAGACAGCTTGACCGCCAAGGCTAAGACGCTTCCCCCGGGATATGCGATTCTTGACGGAGAAAAAATTTATCTCACTAAAAAAGGCTTTTTGGTATCAAATTCGGTGATCGCCGCATTGCTGGAATGTTGACCTTTTTTACTTGAATTTTTTTCTTCTTCAATATCAAACCGTCATATTTCTATCATAAAAGTCGAATATAATAACCTTGTAATAAGATATTGCCTAAAGCAAATCTTATTGCCACCCGGTAGGGTATTTCCTTTTGTGAAGAATTGCGGGAGGAGATCCTTACATCAACCGAATACGGAAATGCTCCGTTCATATATAATACCTCCATATTATCCTCCGAACAAGTTTTTGTTTGGAGGATTTTATTTGTTTATGTGCGTTTAATCTTGACAAAAAATAAATAGAGATATATAATAATAAAGTGTATGATTTTTCCTTTGGAGGTAAGTTTTGTTTACTGAATTAGAAGGACTTAAGATAAATTATGTCTGCGAAGGCGAGAAAAACAGCGATAGACCCGATATTTTAATGCTCCACGGTTGGGGAGCGAGCATAGCCTTATTTTCGCAGATCATCGACCACCTTTCCCCTTATTTTAGGGTGATCGCCTTGGATCTTCCGGGCTTTGGGGAGAGCGACGAGCCCAAGGAGCCTTGGAGCGTGGATAACTATGCGGATTTTGTCGTAAAATTCTGCGAGAAAACGGAAATAAAAAACTGCTCTATTATCGCCCACAGCTTCGGGGGCAGGATCACAATAAAGCTGATGTCAAGAGACGCTCTGCCGTTCGGTGTGGAGAAAATCGTTTTGACGGGCAGCGCAGGTATTCGTCCCAAGCAATCGGCAAAAAGCAAGATCAAAACCAAATGCTATAAGGCAGGGAAAAAGATCCTTTCGGCAAAGCTGTGTCAAAGGCTTATGCCAAACGCATTGGAAAATTTAAGGAAGAAAAACGGATCGGCGGATTATAACGCCGCCTCCCCTATGATGAGGCAGTGCCTTGTGAAAGTGGTAAACGAGGATTTAACGGAACTGATACACAACATAAACGTACCCACCCTGTTAATCTGGGGCGAAAAGGACGACGCCGCCCCTCTTTCCGACGGACAGCTTATGGAAAAGCTGATCCCCGATGCGGGACTGGTGGTATTTGAGGGCTGCGGGCATTTTGCCTTTTTGGAGCAGGGCGGACGGTTTTGCCGTATTCTTGATTCTTTTTTTGAGGTGCAATAAGGAGTTTTTATGACCTACGCTTTATTTGTAATCGGATATGTTGTTTTTTTTGCGGTATTGCTTTTCAGCTTTACGGTGAATTTCCTTCACTATATGCATATGTTTCAGCTTAACTCATACAGTGCGGGAGAACAGATGCACTGGATAAAAAACAATGTCAGGGATATTGTCCTGCGGCATGTTTTTCCGTTTATCGCCGTTTTGTATGCGCTTTTTTCCTGCATTGTCATGAACGGTGCTCTGTTCGGTGAAAATCCCGTAGGCGAAGCTTATATCGATAAGGATAATATGTTCGGCTCAGTTCTCGTCGGTGCTCCTTACAGGGTATGCACTTGGGATCTGATCATTTGCTCGGCTTTGATTATTATCGGCTTGTTTTTTTGCAGGAAAAAGCAGCCTGCCAAAAAAAAGCTGGTGTTTACTCCCCGCATTATCAGAATGTGCGTAACATCGGTCATATTATACGGAGCGGTTTGTGCGCTTTCCATGATCTTTCTCTTTTACGGCGGCTTACATCTTCCCGTTTTGTGCCTGTGGCAGATATTTTCGCTGTTTATGCCCATAATTGCAAACTTTATAAACAAACCCATTGAAAAGGGCGTAAACAATCACTACATCAACGATGCGAAAAGAATTATAGGCGAGCTGCCCAACCTTACCGTAATAGGAATTACGGGCAGCTACGGCAAAACCTCCACAAAGTTTTACTTAAACAAGCTGCTTTCCGCCAAATACAACGTTTTAATGACCCCCGAAAGCTACAATACCACCATGGGAGTGGTGAAAACCGTAAGAGGCTCTCTTAACGCCACCTATGAATATTTCATCTGCGAAATGGGAGCTAAGGGTGTGGGGGAAATAAAGGAGATCTGCGACATTGTCCGTCCCAAGCACTCCATGATCACCTCTATCGGAGAACAGCACCTTGAAACCTTTAAATCGGTGGACAACATTATCAGGACAAAGTTCGAGATAGCCGACTGCATTACCGACGGAACGGTGTTTTTAAACTATGACAACGACTATATCAGAAACCACAGGATAGACAAGAATGTTATTTCCTACGGCTTTGCACCCACCTCGGAGTATTATGCGGACAATATCCGCATTACGGCAAAGGGTACTTCATTCACCGTTCATCACGGCGAGGAAAAGGGAGAGTTTTCCACAAAGCTGATCGGGGCGCACAATGTTCAGAATATAGTGGGCGCAATTGCGGTTGCCAATAAGCTTGGCGTTACCTTTAACGAGCTAAAAAATCCCGTGCACCGCCTCGAAGCCGTTCCGCACCGTATGCAGATCTTGGATAAGGGCACATCCGTTGTCATCGACGACGCATTCAACAGCAACCCCGCAGGCGCCAAAGCCGCTTTGGACACTCTGGGGCTTATAGAGGGATATAAAATACTCGTTTCCCCCGGAATGGTGGAGCTGGGCGAAAAGGAGTATGAGCTGAACAAAAATTTCGGAATGCAGGCGGCAAGGGTTTGCGACTATGTTATCGCCGTAGGTGAAAAGCAGGCTGTGCCGATCACAGACGGACTTCGACAGGCGGGCTATCCCGAGGAAAAAACCTATGTGGCAAAAAATCTCAGCGAGGCGCTGGCGAAGTGCGATACGCTGAAAACAGGCGGTCTAAAGAAAATTATACTGTTGGAGAACGATTTGCCCGATAATTATTAATATGAAAGGACATGGCTATGAAAATCAGAGTAGGAGTATTTTTCGGCGGAAAAAGCGTTGAACACGAGGTCTCGATCATATCCGCAATACAGGCGATCAACGCCTTTAACTGCGAAAAGTACGATATTATCCCCGTTTACATCACCAAAAGCAATGAACTGTATACAGGCGAAGCGACAGGGAAAATCGAAGAATACCGCAATATTCCCGCACTGTTAAAGAAAAGCACCCGAGTTATTGCCGTTAACGACGGGAACAAAACCAAGCTTGTCTGCTACCCGATGAAGAAATTCGGGGACAGCACCGCAGCGGAAATTGACGTTGCTTTCCCGATTGTACACGGTACAAATGTAGAGGACGGGGCTTTGCAGGGCTATTTTCAAACCTTGAATATCCCTTATGTGGGCTGCGACGTGGTTTCCTCGGCGGTGGGCATGGACAAATATGTTATGAAAACGGTGCTTAAGGATAACGGTATTCCGGTTTTGGACTGCGTTACCGTTATTGCTTCGGAATTTAACAGGGATCCGGATGCGGTTATTGAAAAAATTAAGGATAAAATCGGGCTTCCCGCTATCGTCAAGCCCATAAATTTAGGCTCCAGCGTGGGAATAAAGGTCGGCAGGGACGAGGAGGGGCTGCGGGACGCATTGGACTATGCCTTCGGCTTCTCGGGAAAAATTCTTGCGGAAAGGGCGATCACCGAGCTTCGGGAAATCAACTGCTCCGTATGCGGCGACTGCGACGAGGCAAAAGCCAGCGAGTGCGAGGAGCCTGTAAGCTCCCACGAGATACTGAGCTTCGAGGACAAATACACGGGAGGGTCCAAGGATTCTAAAAGCAGCGGAATGGCTTCTCTGAAGAGAAAAATACCTGCGGATATAAGCGACGAGATGCGCAGAGAGATCCGAGAGATGTCCGTAAAGGCATTTAAGTGCCTCGGCTGCAGCGGCGTAGCAAGGATCGATTATATGTTGGACGTTGTTCAAAACAAGATCTACCTAAATGAAATAAACACTATTCCGGGAAGCCTGGCTTTTTATCTGTGGGAGCCTCTCGGGACAAAGTATTCGCAGCTGCTGGATATAATGGTCACCTTGGCTTTAAAAAGGGACAGAGAGATCAAAAACCTTAATTTTACCTTTGAATCCAACATTCTGGCGGAAGCAAAGCTCGGCGGCGGAAAGGGCGGAAAATTAAATGGCTAAAAATACTTATATCATTGATCTTGCCTTCGGCACTTGGCAAAATCAGGTGTGGTTCTGCAATGTAGACGAAGAGGAGTCCTCGGACAGGCGTTGGACCGACGCAAAACAGGCATTGGAGGACGTGGGTGAACACTGTTCAAATCCCAGTGAGTTCTTCAACGAGGCAGTCAAGCATTTTGAAAAATACGGGTTTATGCGTATCCAGAGATGAAAAAGGAGATCTTAATCGGAGAAAACGACGGCGGACAAAGGTTGGACCGTTTTTTAACAAAAGCCTTCCCTGCCCTAAAGTCGGGAATGATTAACAAGGCGGTGCGAAACAAGGATATAAGGCTGAACGGGAAGCGAACCGAGGCCAATGTCAAGCTGAAAAAGGACGACAGGGTCTATGTTTACTTTCCCGACAGGCTGTTGGACAAAAAGCCCGTGTACGATGATTTCCGATCGGCGGAAAATCACCTGTCGGTGATATATGAGGACGAAAACATTCTTCTTGTTGACAAGGAGCAGGGGCTGGTGGTGCACGCAGATAACGACGGCACTGTTGACACGCTGATCAACCGCATCAAGAAATACCTTTGCCTTAAAGGCGAATATATTCCCGAAAATGAACGCTCCTTTGCTCCCTCCTTATGCAACAGGATCGACCGAAACACCTGCGGGATCGTGATCGCAGCTAAAAATGCGGAAGCGCTGAGGATAATGAGTGAGAAGATAAAAAACCGAGAGCTTTCAAAAAAATATATTTGTATCTCACTGGGCGAGCTGCCGAAAAAAGAAGACACTCTTACCGCCTATCTGCAAAAGGACACATTGAAAAATACGGTTACGGTAAGCGATAAGAAAACAAGTGAAAATCTCACGATCAAAACAAGCTACAGGGTCTTGGAAAGCTGCGGAGAGCTCAGCTTGATCGAAATAGATCTGCTGACCGGGCGGACGCATCAGATAAGGGCGCACTTGGCGCATATAGGGCACCCGCTTTTGGGAGACGGAAAGTATGGGATCAATAAGATCAATCGCAAGTACGGCTTTACGGTGCAGGCGCTGTGCAGCTATCGGCTGACCTTTGACTTTAAGACCGACGGCGGTATTTTAAATTATCTCGATAAAAAAAGCTTTCGGGTAAAGGAAATCCCCTTTATCGAAAAATATAATCAAATAAAAGAACAAGCGAGAAAGAAGGACTGAAAATTATGAAGTATGTAGTGCTGCTTTGCGACGGAATGGCAGATCTGCCCCGAGAGGACTTAACGGGAAAAACACCTATGGGCACAGCCCACAAGCCAAATATGGACAGGCTGGCAAAAACCTCCGAGGTGGGACTGGTAAAGACGGTCATCGACAGCTTAAAGCCCGGCAGCGATGTTGCCAATCTCTCGGTGTTGGGCTACGATCCCTCCGTTTACTATTCGGGGCGCTCTCCGCTGGAGGCGGGAAGCATCGGGATCGATATGAAGCCTACCGACGTTTCCTTTAGGTGCAATTTGGTCACCTTATCCGACGAAGCCGATTACAATGACAAAACCATGGTGGACTACTGCTCGGGAGATATTTCCAGCGAGGAGGCAGCCGAGCTTATCGCCTTTATCGACGAAAAAATGGGCAGCGAGGAGTTCATGTTTTACAGCGGTGTAAGCTACCGCCACTGTCTGATTTGGGATAAGGGCACTCTGGACGTGGGAACGCTGACGCCTCCCCACGACATTACGGGTAGAAAAATCACCGAGTATTTGGGCGTTAATAAAAACGGCGAAAGACTGTTGGATATGATGAAGCGCTCTTACGACCTGCTTAAAAACCACCCCGTTAACCAAAGGAGAGTTGAAAGAGGTCTGCGCCCCGCCAACAGTATTTGGCTTTGGGGCGAAGGGGTGCGCAAGGATCTGACGCCCTTTGAGGAAAAATACGGTCTTAAGGGAGCCATGATCTCCGCCGTCGATCTGCTTAAGGGGATCGGCAAATTTACGGGAATGGAAGTGATCGATGTGGAGGGCGCCACAGGTTATATCGACACCAACTTCGGCGGAAAGGCGGAAGCGGCGATAAACACCCTCAAAAAAGGAAACGACTTTGTTTATATTCATGTGGAAGCTCCCGACGAATGCGGACATCGCTTTGAGGTACAGAACAAGGTGAAGTCCATCGAGCTGATAGACGAACTGATCTTGGGACCTGTTTTAGAGGCGTTTAAGGACGAGGATATAAAAATTCTTATCTGTCCCGATCACCCCACCCCATTGGCACTTAAGACCCATACAAATGCGCCCGTGCCCTATCTTATCTATGACAGCCGCAGGTCTGAAAACGGCACGGATAAATTCTGCGAGGAAAGTGCGGAAAAAACAGGCAAATTTGTAAGCGTCGGACATACGCTTATGGAACATTTTCTCGACAAGGCTTGATTTCCGTTTTGACGCTGACTATAAATCAAAATGCTTTTTTAAAAAATAACGGTATTCGGGGTGAGCTAAAGCGGAATCATATTCCTTTTTGATTGTTTCACGGATCCACCGGAGCTTTTCGGGAGAATTATCCTCATAAGGCTTGATTATTATGTGTCCCTTTTCCGCCGCCGACAAAAGCGCCGCATAGGCGTCGGGAATGTACTCCGATTTCACCGTTTGTACGCTGCTTCTTGAGATAAAAGCATGCGGAATGTCCTTTTGAGGCTCAAAGCTTATATCCTCTTCCACACTGTAGATATAGCCCGACACTCCCGAATAGGTCAATTCGGAAGCGTTGGGGTAGTACTCCTCCAAAATCAGCTTCCCTTCCTTAAAACCGTAGGTAGCCCATTTTTCCCAAGCTCCGCTGTACTTAAAGCCTGTTTGGCGGCAATATTTTTCAACTGCATTGGATAAATACACCAAGGTGTTCTCCCTTTTTTCGGAAAAATAGATCAAGGGCTCCCCATGATTGGATATGCGGGGCGTTAAGGTTTTTATTCCCGCTGTGGGAGAGGCGTGATAAAGCATAATTATCTCCTTTTTGAAATATCTGTAAAGGAAAATTTTAAATATGAAAATACTTGCAATAGAATCCTCCTGCGACGAAACCGCATGTGCGGTTGTGGAGGACGGGAGAAAAATAATATCGAGCGTTATCGCCACGCAAATTGACGAGCATAAGCTTTACGGGGGCGTTGTGCCCGAAATCGCTTCAAGAAGGCACTGCGAAAATATTATCGGGGTTTGTGGGGAAGCCTTGGAGCAGGCGAATATGACGCTTTATGACTGCGACGCCGTGGCAGTGACCTATGCGCCGGGGCTTATCGGTGCGCTTTTGGTTGGCGTGAGCTTTGCCAAAAGCCTTGCCTTGGCAGCGGGAAAGCCGCTTATCCCCGTTCATCACATAAAGGGGCACATTGCAGCCAATTATCTTGCCCACCCCGAATTGGAGCCGCCTTATTTATGCCTTGTAGCCAGCGGCGGACATTCCCATATAATTAAGGTCAAAAGCTACACCGAATTTGAAACTATCGGGAAAACCTTGGACGATGCGGCAGGCGAGGCCTTTGACAAGGCGGCAAGATCCATGGGCTTTCCCTATCCGGGCGGAGTTCATGTGGACAGGGCGGCAAAGCTCGGGGACCGAAAGCGATACAAGCTTCCTGCTCCCAAGACGGAAAATCCCTATGATTTCAGCTTTTCCGGGCTTAAGACCGCCGTTATCAATTTAGTGCACAATGCCGAACAAAAGGGTGAAAAAATTGACGTTAACGACCTGGCGGCAAGCTTTCAGCATACGGTTTCCGATATACTCACCTCAAAATTTATCAAAGCGGCGGCTGACAACGGCTACAAAACCGTCGCCTTGGCAGGCGGAGTTGCAGCCAACAGCGGACTTAGGGAAGCGTTGTCGGAGCAGGCGGAAAACCACGGCATGAAGCTTTATATACCGCCCGTTTCTCTTTGCGGGGACAATGCCGCAATGATAGGCAGCCAAGCGTATTACGAATATCTTGACGGCAATACGGCGGACAGCTCTTTAAATGCTGCGGCAAGCCTGAAGCTTGGATAACCGATTACAATCCTGTATTTTATACTAACAGCCTTAGCACCGCACAAGGATTGTGCGGTGCTAAGGCTTGCTCCTTTATTTTTTTATCTTTGCTTTAATTTTTTTCCTTTGCCTTTTTTCTTCTTTCATTTCCTTTACCGCTGCGATAAAATTATGCTCCTGAAGGGCGTCGTTGATTTCCGCCCCCACAAACAAAATGATCATACAGATATACATCCACAGTAAAAAAAGGATTATTGCGGTAAGGCTTCCGTAAACCTTGGACTGATTGCCGAAATTATCGATATAAAAGGAGTAGAGGGCGGAAAAGCCTATCCAGCCCACCGCACTGACCACTGCGCCGGGAAGCTCGTTTTTCAGCTTGGTTTTTCTTTCGGGAATGACGGTATATAAAAACATAAAGAACAGTATCAAAAAACCGAAGGTCACAAGCCAGCGCACCGTGCGCACCGCATTTGTGAGAGATATGGGCAGGGTAATATTCTGCACGATCAGATCCAGTATTTTATTTCCGAAAACCATTAAAATAAGCACTATCACAAGCGCCACGATCAAGCCGACGGTGTAAAAGACCGCCACGACCCTCAAATGAACAAAGCTTCTTTTTTCAGTGGTCTTATATATGGAATTAAGACCGTAAATTATACCCAAAACACCCTTGGAGCAAGCCCACAGGATAGTGACGGTGGTGATGGAGATCAGCGCACCCGAGCCGGAAGCGCTTGCCTCTGCGATAATATCCTTGATCAAGGTTTCGATTTGAGGCGATAAAAAGGACAGGGAGAGATTTTCCATATTTTCCGCACTGAATATGGGAATATATTTTAAGAGATTTAAAAAAAGCATCAAAAAGGGAAAAACGGATATAAAAATAAAAAACGCAGCCTGTGCCGCATAAGCGGTGAGATTATCGGCTTCAAAACGCTTGGAAATTCGGTTTACCGCATAAATACAGACTTCCGCCAGATCTCTCAGCTTGCGCATTTAATCCCCCTTTCTTCTGATCGCACTACTTATACCTGTATAATGATATTTTTTCAAAGCCGTCCAACAGCTCGTCTGACAGGGCAAATGAGGCTTCTACGCCTTTTGCCACACACTCCAAGGCGTTATCCGCCACATAGCAGGGCGTTCCGATCTGATCCTGCAAGTGCTTATCAAGACCTCTTAAAAGCGCACCTCCGCCCGTTAATACTATACCGCTGGATAAAATATCGCCTACCAATTCGGGCGGGGTCTTTTCAAGCACCGATCTTACGCCTGCGGTAATTTCGTCTACCAAATCTATCAGGGCTTCGTACATATCCCTTTCGTTGACCTCTATAGCCTCGGGCAGACCTCTTATGAGGCTTCTGCCCTTTATTATCATTGTTTTGCTTTCGTCGGGCTGATATACGTTGGCAATACGGATCTTTGCCTGCTCTGCGGTTTTTTCGCCTATTATTACCTTATATTTGGCGGAAATGTATTTGATGATCGCTTCGTCAAACTTTGTTCCCGCAATTCTTATGGAGGTATCCTGAACTATGCCGTTAAAGGAGGTGATGGCAACGTCCGTGGTGCCGCCGCCAATATCCACCACCATAGCTCCGTTTGCCTTGGAAATGTCTATGCCTGCACCCAAAAGCGCCGCAATGGGCTCTTTTATGATAAACACCTTTCGGGCTCCCGCAGACAGCGCCGCCTCGATGACCGCACGGTTTTCCACATCGGTGATCAGCGAAGGCACGCACATGATTATGCGGGGCTTAAGCATCATACTGCTGCTGACCTTTTTGATAAAAGCCGCCACCATAGCCTCGGTTGTGTCGTTGTCCGATATTACACCGTCCTTTAAGGGCTTTACCGCCACTATATATTCGGGAGTGCGTCCTATCATTTTATATGCGTCTGCGCCTACGGCGAGTACCTGCTGCTTTTTTCTGTCGTAAGCGACAACGCTGGGTTCGTTTACCACTATTCCCTTTCCGCCAATGGTGATGATCGTATTGGCTGTGCCCAAATCAATTCCTATGTCAACCGATGACACAAAGATCCACTTCCTTTCATTCCTTCATGCTTTTATCCAAATATGTGCGCAGCGCCTCGGGAGAATTGACGCATTTGCCCTCTATAACGCCCTGGAGCAGCAGATCAAGGATCCTTCCTATTTCCCTGCCCTTATAACCTATTTCCATAATATCATTTCCGTTTAAAGCCAAATTTTTTAAGGAAAAACAATCCTTTTCGGCTATAATTTGTCTTGCGGTCTCTGCGGCGGCGTTATATTCGGGGATACGACCCTGCGCAATTTCCGCCTTTGCCGTGTCGTCGGCAATGTGGACCTTTATAAGATCCATGTATAAATCGCCGCCAAATCTGTTTAAAT
>JAMPBF010000056.1 GCA_023666805.1 Bacillota bacterium | reverse complement strand
AAAACCCCTGACGGTTTTTCCCCAAGCCTCTTTTCCCTCCGAAATTTATAAGCTTGGACTTTTTCGACAGTCTGCAAGGAATATGGTATGCGCCGTACCCTTTTTTATATGCGGTTTAATACAGCACTTGTAAAAAATGAAAAAGTATGTTATAATAACCTCAGACTGCGGGAAACGGTATAATACTAATTCTTAAAAAACACTGAAAATCGGAGAGGATATACATGGAAGCTTTAATGGAGGCTCCTTTGAAAAGGGGCAAAGCGGCGGGCGGAAGGATCCCGTACTGGCTTAAGGCCTTTTTTCTGGCGCTGATCTTGGGAGCGGCTGCATTTGTGCCTCATTTTATAATGGGCAACGGTGCGTTTGTTCTCAGCAACGACTACGGCGCACTTTTCGTACCGCAAAGCATGTTTATAAGCGACGTCCTTAAAAGCGGAAATCTCTTTTGGAATTGGTCGATGGATTTAGGCGGGAATTTTATCGAATCTATGGGCATCAGCTCTGTTTATGTGCTTATTCTGTCCCTGTTCCCCACATCTCTCATTCCCTATGTGATGCCTTGGATCACGGTGCTTAGAATGGGCGTGTCCGCTTTGACGGCTTCGCTGTATTTAAAACGCTATTTAAAGCACGATATAACCGTAACGGCATGCTCTCTGATGTACGCCTTTTCGGGCTTTCAGATCGTTTCCGTGATGTACTATACCTTTGCGGATTTCATATCGGTTTTTCCCCTAATGCTTTTGGGGCTGGAGCTGCTTGTTGAGGAAAAAAGGCAGGGCTTTCTGCTTTTGGCTTCGGTTTTAAATTTGGCTTGCTCCGGTCTTACCGTTTTTTACGGCGAGGTAATATTCCTGATAATTTATTTTGCAATGAAATATTTTAATAAGGAAATGTTAAGGGACAACAAGGTCTTGTTTTCCAAGCTTAAGGATATACTGTCCTGTATTGTCGAGGGTGCTTTAGGCATACTTTGCATGGGCATTGCCGTTGTCCCCTCCCTGCTGAATTTGCTGAGCAACAGCCGAATTTCCCAGCACATTAGCACGAGCGGCTGGTTCACGGTCACCACCGCCAATTGGCTTCAGACGGTAAGAGCCTTTATGCTTCCCGCCGAGCCTATGAACAGCGGCGCCGCCATTGAAAGCTATAACTGGTACTCCGTTGCGGCGTATCTTCCCGTAGTGGGCATGCTGCTTGTTACGGCTTATCTCATGAAAAAACACAACTGGAAAAGCAGATTGGTCAAGCTTCTGCTTGTAATGGCGGTAGTGCCCCTGTTCAGCTCCGTGTTTATGGAGTTTTCGTGGGAGCCCTACAGACGCTGGTATTATATGTTCGTCCTGATTTTAGCGCTGGTTTCGGGCAAGGTGCTGGACGAAATGCAGGATTATCCGATCTACAATGCTCTCGCATTAAACGTCGGAATACTTTTGACCTACTATATAATGGTTATTGCTCTCCCATGGAACGAGGGCACGGATAAAAACCTTATCTATCAAAAGCCCGTATTCCTTCTCAACATGGCGATCGCCGCTGCGGGCTTGGCTGTTTGTGTTATCTGTTATCGGAAGAAGCTTAAGAAGACCCTGCCGATAGTTTTGGCGGCGGTAATGCTCTTTGGCAGCGGGCTTACGTTTCTGCATTTGGGAGAACACCACTACACGGTGGACGATGTGGTCTCCTACGATACCTACGACTTTAATTCTTATGACAAAACCTATTACGAAAACGTCTTGGCGTTTATAACGGAAACCACCGAGGATCTGCCGAAGGACGTGCTGCCCTACAGGTACTCCTTTGAGGATTATGCGGGGTATTCCTACTACAATCAGGCGTTCGTAAGAGGCTTGCCCTCGATAAATTCCTTTTTGACCACGGCTCACGGCTCTGTCACCGAATTTTACGAAAGCATAGGAATGAGCCGAAAAAACATGACCCCCGAGATCGACAATATCGGCAAGACCCTGCTGGGAGCGAAATATATCGTGTCCACAGGCGACAAGACCAAAAGCAACACCATGATTTTCGGCTCGGTCACCAGCGAGACCTTGGAGATGCAGGAGGAAATGCTGGAGGAAATCAAATACGAGTTTAAAAGCGTCGGTCAAAAAACTCTTGGCAGCGGGCAGGAAATTTACCTTTACGAAAACGAAAATGCGCTTCCCATCGGCTTCGCACAGGATAAATATCTCAGAAAAAGCGAATTTGACCTGTTGGGAGCGGAGTATAAAACCGCCGCCATGATAAACGCCCTTATCATAAGGGACGAGGACGAGGAAACGGTAAGTCAAATACTGCCCCATCAGGAGGGCTGCGTTTACGCCGATCTGGTGGAAAACATAAAGGAAGTGTACGAGGAAAAGAGAAAGGAAAGCTCTGCGGAATTTGAACAGGGCGACAATTATTTTTCCTCGGTGATCGAAACCGAGGAGGAAAGATACGTGTTTTTCAGCGTTCCCTTCGACAAGTATTGGAATGCGGAGGTAAACGGCGAAAGCGTTGAAATTTTAAACACCAACGGCTTAATGGCAGTGCCCGTTCCTAAGGGCAGCTCCAAGATCGTGTTCAGGTTTGAATATCCCGTGCTTAAATATGCGGCGGCAGTAAGCGCAATAGGCATAGTGCTTTCCGCCCTCTATATCCTTATCGCCGTAAGGGTGCGCAGGAAAAACGGCGGAGCGTCGGCCCTCCCGTCCGAAGAGCAGGAGCTCCCGCCCGAGGGAAAGCAGCTCGTTTTACAGGATTATATACGCAAATCGCCGCAGGATAACGCAGAGGAAGCCCCGCAGGACAATATGCGGGAAAATACGCAGGAAATTTTGCGGGAAAATTCTCGGATAAATACGCAGGATAAACAGGAGGACGATCATGATCCCCTTTAACCGCCCCCCTCGCTTGGGAACAGAGGAACAGTACATCGCAAGAGCCATAGAAAACCGAAAAATATGCGGCGACGGAGCTTTCACCAAGGAATGCAGCCGTTGGCTGGAAAATAAAACGGGCTGCAAAAAAGCCCTGCTCACCACCTCCTGCACTCATGCTCTGGAGATGTCGGCGATCCTTGCCGATATACGTCCCGGGGACGAGGTGATCATGCCCTCCTATACCTTTGTGTCCACCGCCAACGCCTTTGTTTTGCGGGGAGCGAAAATAGTCTTCGTGGATATACGCCCCGACACCATGAATATTGACGAGGATCTTATAGAAGCGGCGATCACGCCCAAAACCAAGGCGATAGTTCCCGTGCATTATGCGGGCGTCGGCTGCGAAATGCACAGGATCTGTGCCGTCGCCGAAAGATATGGGCTGACGGTGATAGAGGACGCAGCTCAGGGGCTTATGTCCGAGTACGAGGGAAGAGCGCTGGGCACCTTCGGCAGCTTCGGCACCGTAAGCTTTCACGAAACCAAAAACTACTCCATGGGCGAAGGCGGCGCACTGCTGATAAACGATGAAAAGCATATAGAGAGGGCGGAAATCATTCGGGAAAAGGGAACCGACCGCAGCAGATTTTTCAGAGGTCAGACGGACAAATACACATGGGTGGATCAAGGCTCCTCCTATTTGCCCAGCGAGCTTAACGCCGCCTACCTGTACGCCCAGCTGGCAGAGCCGGAGAAAATATATCTGGATCGCCTTAAAAGCTGGAACGCCTATTACGACCTTCTAAAGCCCATAGCCGAAAGGATCGGGATCAAGCTTCCCTATATCCCCGCCCATTGCAGGCATAACGGTCACATATTTTATATAAAAGCCAAGGACTTGGAGGAGCGGACTCGGCTTATCGCCTTTCTGAAGGAAAGGGGCATAACCGCCGTCTTTCACTATGTGCCTCTCCACAGCTCCCCCGCAGGCAGAGAATACTGCCGCTTTCACGGGGAGGACAGGTATACCACCAAGGAAAGCGAGAGGATCTTAAGACTGCCTATGTACTATGGCTTGGCGGAGGGCGATATTGAATATGTTGCCGACAGCATTAAGGAATTTTACGGAAGGTAGGGTCAAATGAAAAAGGCTCTCATAACGGGGGGAAGCCACTCCGAGCTTCCTCTTATAGAAAGCGCAAAAGCCCTGGGCTTTTATGTCGTCACCACGGGAGCGAACAGCGAGGGCTTGGGGCATAAGGCTGCCGATAAATATGTTTGCGGCGATTTTTCCGACAAGGAATTTGTAACGGCTTTGGCGGAAAAGGAACAGGTTTGCGCAATTATTTCGGGCTGCAACGATTTCGCCTATCTTTCAGCCGCCTACGCCTGCGAAAAGCTGGGGCTTTCGGGACACGACAGCTTTAAGACCTCACAGCTGATCCACAGCAAGGACAAATTTCGGGAATACACCCGTTCCTTGGGCATATCTACGCCGAGATCCGTCAGCTGCAAGACTTTAGACGAGGTCAAAGCTGCCTGCGGAGAGCTTGGCTTTCCCTTGGTGATAAAGCCCGTGGACTTAACGGGCGGCAAGGGCGTAGTTATATGCCGCAGCGCAGAGGAAGCGGCAAAAAGCGCCGAAAAAGCCTTTAAGGTGTCAAGGCAAAGCCGTATTTTGGCGGAGGAATTTATAGAGGGCAAAAGCTACAGCACCTCCGTTATGATAAAAGATCACAGGGTGATCGCCTCGGTATTCGGCAGCGAGCAATATTATATAAACAAGTATTTGGTGTCGGGAGCATGCACCGCCGCCGATTTGAGCCTTGAAGCCAAAAAAAGCCTTTGCGGCGATATTGAAAAAATATTTGAAGGGCTTGATCTATGCGACGGGCTTTTTCACACCCAGTTTATCCTTGATAAAACGGACTGTCCCGTGATCATCGATCCCTGCCGCAGAGCGCCGGGGGATTGGTATGTAAAATTCGCCCAATATGCGGCGGGAGCGGATTTCCCCCAAATGATCGTGAGTGCGGAGGCGGGCATGGAGATTTTAGCCCCCGATGTAAGCCCCAAGGAGCGGTACATTGCCAGAATGTGCATTATGACCGATAAAAACGGCACGGTGAAAAGCCTGACTATCCCCGAGGATATAAGGGAAAAAATCATCGATTCCGTTATTTGGGCGAGACAGGGCGACAGGATAGAGGATTTTATGAAATACAAGGCGGGAATATTGCTGTTGGAGGAAAAAACTCCCGAAGAGCTTTACCGCCTGCTCGGCAGCTTTCACGGCAGAGTGGGGATAGAAACCCTATAATACTGATTCCCATTTAAAATACAGGCTTTGTCTGCCTTTTAAAGCAAAAACAGTATAATACTAATTTTCGATCAAAGTATTGATTTTTGATGTCGATGGAAAATTAGTGCTTTGGGTGTAATTCATAATCAAGTTTATGACTTGATTATGAATTAGTGTAAAAGGAGTACGGGTATGGAAAAGCAGTTGGTCAAAATCGGAATGATAGGCGCAGGCCGCGCCGCCGAGCTTCATGTAAGCGCTTATGAAAGGGTCAAGGACATAGCCCCCGTTTTGAAAAAAATATCCTCCAGCAGCTATGAAAAGGCGCTTATCGGCAAGGAGAAATATAATTTTGAAGCCGCCTGCAAATCCGCAGACGAGATCATATACGACCCCGAGATCGACGCAGTGGATATTTGCACTCCCCCGAATCTTCACGGAGAGCTTATTATAAAGGCGCTTAAGGCGGGGAAAAACGTTATCTGCGAAAAGCCCCTTACCGGTTATTTCGGCAGGGCTCAGGATCAAGCGCCCATCGGGCTTAACGTCAGCAAGTCGGTAATGTACGAAAGGCTTATGCGGGACTTGGACGAGATCGGCGAGGCTGTGAAGGGATCCGCAGGGAAATTTATGTATGCGGAAAACTTTGTGTACGCCCCTGCAATTCAGAAAATGGCGGAAATAATAACAAAAAAGAAAAGCCGCATTTTGTGCCTTAAGGGCGAGGAAAGCTTAAAGGGCTCCAGCTCCCCCGTGGCAGGCTCTTGGAGCCATACCGGCGGGGGCACCTTCACAAGAACGGGAGGACACCCTTTGTCGGCGGTGCTGTGGCTGAAGCAGACCGAGGCTAAGGCGAGGGAAACGGAGATATACCCCGAAAGCGTGATTGCGGATATGGGCTTTATCACCCCCACCCTGTCGGAATACGAGCACAGGCACATTAAGGCAAATCCCCAAGACGTAGAGGATTTCGGCACGGCGGTGATTACCTTTTCCGATAAAACCAAGGCGATAATAATAGCCACCGATACGCTTTTGGGCGGAAGCCGCAACTATGTGGAGGCTTATTGCAACGATGCGGTGCTTAAGGGAAACCTGACCATGAACGATATGATGAGCACTTATTTTGTGGACGAGGACAACCTGGACGATGTGTATATATCGGAAATGCTGCCCATAAAAACAGGCTGGAACAATCCCTTTGTCGTCGATGAGATAGTCAGAGGCTATTCGGCGGAAATGCAGGATTTTATGGAGGCTGTGGCTTACGGAAGAGAACCCGTATCGGGCTTTAAGCTGGCTTACGACACCGCCAAGCTGACCTATGCCGCCTATAAATCCGCTGAATTGGGCGAAAAAATTATTCTTAGATGAGAGTGAAGATGATGGAAAAAAGATTGCTGTCCTTTGTGATACCCTGCTACCGCTCCGAGCATACGGTGGAAGCCGTAGTAGATGAGCTGATAAACGAGGTAAACAAGCGTTCCGACGAGTTCGACTATGAAATTACTCTTGTGAACGACTGCTCCCCCGACGGCGTTTTCGGCGTCATAAAAAAGCTTTGCGCAGAAAATTCCAAGATAAAGGGCATTTCCTTCGCCAAAAACTTCGGTCAGCACTCGGCGCTTATGGCGGGCTATCGAAATTCCTCGGGTGAGATCGTCATAACTCTTGACGACGACGGGCAAGCGCCCGTGGAAAGCATATACAGCCTTGTGGAAAAAATAGACGAGGGCTTTGACGTTGTATTCGGAAGATACCCCCATGTCAAGCAAAGCGTATTCAGAAGGCTCGGCAGCAAGGTAAACGACCGAATGTGCGAGATCATGTTGGGCAAGCCCAAGGGCATTGTGGGCAACAGCTTTTATGCCATGAAGCGTTTTGTGTCCCAACAGATGGTCAAATACGAAAACTCCTTTCCCTACATCGGCGGGCTTGTTTTCCAAGCCACCGTCAATGTAATAAATATAGACGTGGAGCAGAGGGAACGGGCGGAGGGACGCTCCGGCTACACCTTGGGCAAGCTGATAAAGCTTTGGTTCAACGGTTTTACCGCCTTTTCCGTAAAGCCCCTGAGGATCTCCGCCTTTATAGGCGCCGTAAGCGCCTTGGCGGGGCTGATCTTCGGCATTGTCACCGTAATAAGAAAATTCGTAAATCCCGATATTATCATGGGCTACAGCTCCTTAATGGCGGCGCTGCTGTTTATAGGCGGCATGATAATGCTGATGTTGGGCATGATCGGAGAATATATAGGCAGGATATACATCTGCATAAACAATTCGCCCCAATATGTGATAAGGGAAACGGTAAATATAGAAAGCACCCGGGAAAAATGATGCGCTTTCCCGACGGAAAGCTGTGCGGAAAGGATAGACAAATGGGTAAAATAAAGCACTTTTTGATCCTTAACCTTATCCTGCTTTTCTATTCCTTGGGCGGGATATTATCAAAGACCGCCGCAGGGAAGCCCTTCCTGTCCTTGGAATTTATCCTGCTTTACGGCGGAATGCTGTTTATTTTGGGAGTATATGCGATATTATGGCAGCAGATCATCAAGCATATCCCGTTAAACGTAGCCTACGCCAACAAAGCGGTCTGCCTTATATGGGGCATGATCTGGGGAGCTGTGATCTTTAAGGAGCAGATCACCCTTTCCAACCTGATAGGCGCTGCGGTCGTGATCGCAGGAGTGCTGCTAATGGTAACGGGAGGCGAAAAGAAAAATGAGTGAGCTGGCGGTCTATTCCTGTATAATGGTGGCAAGTGCGCTTATATCCTCGTTTTCGCAGATAATGCTGAAAAAAAGCGCCCAAAAAACCTACCCCTCTAAAATCAGGGAATATCTAAATCCCTTGGTGATTTTCGCCTACGGATTGTTTTTTCTCTGCACCCTGATCTCCATGTACGCCCTAAAGGTAGTGCCGTTGTCCATGTCCCCCGTTTTGGAGGCGAGCGGCTACATTTTTGTGGCGGTGTTAAGCTATATTTTCTTTAAGGAAAGGCTGACCAAAAGGCAGCTTTTGGGCATGGCGCTGATAATTTCGGGAATAGTGATATACACACTGAAGCTTTGAAAAATTCGGTCTTTTCCGTAAAAATCGGGAGGAATTATGAAAGGAATTATTTTAGCGGGCGGTTCGGGCACCCGCCTTTATCCCTGCACGATCCCCGTATCCAAGCAGCTTTTGCCGATCTACGACAAGCCCCTTATATATTATCCGCTGTCGGTGCTGCTTTTGATCGGCATAAGGGATATACTTATAATCTCCACGCCCAAAGACGTTCCGAATTATGAACAGCTTTTGGAGGACGGCAGCCAATTGGGCATAAACATAAGCTACAAGGTTCAGGACGCACCCAGAGGACTTGCGGACGCATTTATACTTGGCGAGGAATTTATCGGCAGCGACAGCGTATGCCTTGTTTTGGGCGACAACGTATTCTACGGACAGGGCTTTTCCGAGTACCTGAAGCGGGCGCAAAGGGAAGCGGCAAACGGCGCTGCGATTTTCGGCTATCCCGTGGCAAATCCCAGAGAGTTCGGCGTGGTGGAGTTTGACCAAAACCGCAATGTGATCTCCATAGAGGAAAAGCCCGAAAACCCCAAGTCCAATTACGCAGTGCCGGGGCTGTACTTCTATGACAACAGCGTGGTGGAGATCGCCAAAAAAATTAAGCCCTCTCCCCGAGGAGAAATAGAGATCACCTCCGTAAACAGCGAGTACCTTTCAAAAGGACGTCTTAAGGTGATACTTATGGGACGGGGCATGGCGTGGCTGGACACCGGCTCTCCCAAGGGAATGCTCAAGGCATCGGAATTTGTTCAGACGGTGCAGGATATGCAGGGCTTTTACGTTTCTTGCATAGAAGAGGTGGCATGGCGGCAGGGCTTTATTGATTCAAAGCAGCTGAAAAAATTAGGTGAAAAAATGAGCAAAACCGCCTACGGACAGTATTTGATCTCTCTTGCGGAGGAGGAAATATGAGACTTTTGGTAACGGGAGGAGCGGGCTTTATCGGCAGCAATTTTATTTATTACATGCTGAAAAAACATCCCGATTATAAAATAAGCTGCATAGACAGCCTGACCTATGCGGGAAATTTGGAGACCTTGGCGGAAGCTATGAAGGATCCCGATTTTAAGTTCTACAGGGCGGATATTACCGACAAAAAAGCGGTATTTGAAATATTTGAGAAGGAAAAGCCGCAAACAGCGGTGAACTTTGCGGCGGAAAGCCATGTGGATCGCTCCATTGAAGCTCCCGACATATTTTTGAAAACCAATATTTTGGGAACGCAGACGCTTATGGAGGCTTGCAGAGAGTACGGCACGGAGCGCTTTCATCAGGTGTCCACCGACGAGGTCTACGGCGATCTGCCCTTAGACCGCCCCGACCTGTTTTTCACCGAGGAAACACCGCTTTGCACCAGCTCACCCTATTCCGCCTCAAAGGCAGGTGCGGATCTGCTGGTATTGGCGTATCATAGGACTTACGGTCTGCCTGTCACCGTCTCCCGCTGCTCCAATAACTACGGACCCTATCAGTTTCCCGAAAAGCTGATACCCTTGATGATAACAAACGCCTTGGCGGATAAGCCGCTTCCCGTTTACGGCAAGGGGGAAAACGTGCGGGACTGGCTTTACGTGGAGGATCACTGCGCCGCCATAGATCTGATAATACACAATTCCCCCGCAGGCGAAATTTACAACATCGGCGGACATAACGAGATGAAAAACATAGACATAGTTAAAACGATCTGCAAGGCGCTTAACAAGCCCGAAAGCCTAATCGCCTTCGTTCCCGACCGCAAGGGTCACGATATGCGCTACGGCATTGACCCCGAGAAGATCCGCACCCGACTGGGCTGGCTTCCCGAAACCAAATTTGCCGACGGTATAGAGAAAACCGTCCGCTGGTATCTGGAAAACAGGGAATGGTGGCAGCGTATCATCGGCGGAGAATACAGGTCGGTTTAGGTTTTCGGCACGGTTAGGAGGTGCATAAATGGTCTACACTGTGACCTTTAATCCCGCAATCGACCTTGTGGTAAGTCTTAAGGAGCTGTCCAAGGGCAAAATAAACCGCTGCGGCAGCGAGGAAATGTTTTGCGGCGGCAAGGGCGTCAACGTTTCCGTCGTGTTGAGCCGTTTGGGGATAAGCTCCAAGGCGCTGGGCTTTGTGGCAGGCTTTACGGGTACGGCGGTAGAGCTTATGGTAGAGGCTGAAGGAGTAAAAGCCGATTTTGTCCGCTTGAAGGAGGGCAGCACCAGGATCAATATGAAGGTGAAGGCTGTCGAGGAAACCGAGATAAACGGTCAGGGACCCTACATTCCCCAAGAGGCGATAAAGGAGCTTTTCACAAAATTGGATACGCTGGCCGACGGAGATACCTTGGTTTTGGCGGGAAGCGTGCCGGATAGCCTCCCCGCCGATATTTACGAAAAAATTCTGGCGCATTTATCCTCCAAAAAAATAAAATTCGCAGTGGACGCCGCCAAGGATCTGCTTTTAAATTCACTGAAATACAAGCCCTTCTTGATCAAGCCCAACAATTTTGAGTTGGGTGAAATGTTCGGAGTGACCCTTAACGGCGTCGAGGAAATTATCGAGTACGCCAAAAGGCTAAAGACTATGGGCGCAGTAAACGTGCTTGTTTCCATGGCGGAGAAGGGTGCGGTTTTAATAGACGAGCATGACCGTATCCACAGATGCGGAGTGTGCAGAGGCGAGGTCCTCAATTCCGTCGGAGCGGGAGATTCCATGGTGGCGGGCTTTATTGCGGGCTGTGAGAAGGGCGGTTACGAATATGCCTTAAAGCTCGGCACTGCCGCAGGAGGCGCCACCGCTTTTTCAAAGGGCTTGGCTGACAGGGAGAAGATATTCGAGATGTTAAAGCAGCTCGGTTAACGCAGGGAAGCGGCAATATTTGCGAAAACAGGTCAAAAAACGGATAAAGGAACGGTCACATCTATGAAAACATACATTGGAAAAGGCGTATACAGCGCTGTGGCGATAGGAAATATCTCCGTATTTAAAAAGCAGGACGAAAGCGTGAGACGTATCCGCATAGAGGATACCGAGGCGGAAAAGCTGCGTTATGACAAGGCGAAGGAAATATCCTCAAATCAGCTTGACGAGATCTACGAAAAGGCTCTTAAGGAAGTGGGCGAGGTGCATGCGGCGATCTTTCGGATACACCAGATGATGCTTAAGGACGACGACTACAACGATTCGGTGTACAACATTATAAACAGTCAGTCGGTAAATGCGGAGTATGCGGTGGCAGTCACCTCCGACAACTTTGCTCAAATGTTCGCCTCCATGGAGGACGAATATATGAAGGCTCGTTCCGCCGACGTGCGGGACATCTCCAACAGAATTATCGGCAATCTCCGGGGAAAGAGCGCCAAATCGGATTTCGGCGGCGAAAAGGTCATAATCTGCGCCGACGACCTTGCCCCCAGCGAAACCGTTTCCTTGGATAAGAAAAGGGTGCTGGCGTTTGTTACCGCTTACGGCTCCTCCAATTCCCATACCGCAATTTTGGCGAGAAATATGAACATTCCCGCCGTAATAGGAGTGGGCGGAGATTTTTTGGAGGAGCTTACCGACGGCGAGGAGGCTATTGTTGACGGCTTTACGGGAGAAATTTTCGTAGCCCCCGACAGCGAAACCAAGGAAAGACTTTTGAGCAAGCAGCAGTCCGATCAGGAAAAGAAGCGGCTTTTGCAGGAATTAAAGGGCAAGGAAAACGTCACCAAGGACGGCAGAAAAATCAACATCTGCGCCAATATCGGCAGCGCAGAAAATATCGGCACGGTGCT
This sequence comes from Bacillota bacterium, assembly GCA_023666805.1. Classification (GTDB taxonomy): domain Bacteria; phylum Bacillota; class Clostridia; order Oscillospirales; family Ruminococcaceae; genus Ruminiclostridium_E. The sequence continues at coordinate 1,403 of JAMPBF010000056.1, read as the reverse complement.
GCTGAACGACGCAGGCGGGATAGGTCTGTTCCGCAGCGAATTTCTGTATCTTGAAAGCAGCGATTTTCCCACCGAGGAAACGCAGTTTGGCGTTTATAAAAAGGTGCTGGAAAGCATGGCGGGCAAGAAGGTCATTATCAGGACCTTGGACGTGGGAGCGGACAAGCAGGCGGATTATTTCAACCTGAAAAAGGAGGAAAATCCCGCCTTGGGCTGCCGTGCCATCAGGCTGTGCCTGACCCGTCCGGAGATTTTCAGAACTCAGCTGCGGGCGCTGTACAGAGCCTCCGTATTCGGCAATTTGGGCATAATGTTCCCGATGATAACAAGCGTTTGCGAGGTGGAAAGGATCTTGGAGATATGCGGCGAAATAAAGGCGGAGCTTCGAGCCGAGGGCATAGAGTACTCGGATAAGGTGGAGATCGGAATAATGATAGAGACCCCCGCCGCTGCGGTCATCAGCGATAAATTAGCTCCCTTGGTGGATTTTTTCAGCGTAGGCACCAACGATCTCACTCAGTACACCTTGGCCTGTGACCGCCAAAACCCCGACATCGAGCAGTTTGTGGACACTCACCACGAGGCGGTTCTTCGCCTTATCGAAATGAGCGCCGAGAACGCTCACGCCCACGGCGCATGGATAGGTATCTGCGGCGAGCTGGCGGCGGATACCGCTCTTACCGAGGCGTTCCTCAGAATGGGCATAGATGAGCTGTCGGTGCCTCCCGCCTTTGTTTTAAAGGTTAGGGACGCCGTGAGAAATACGGATCTGTCCGAATGAACAATACAATACAAATAAGGGACTGTAAAAAAACTCGGATCCCCGACAAAGCAGCGGAAAATTCGGCTTTGTCGGGATTTGTTTTGGCAAATTCGGAGTTTTTTGCAGTCCCTTTTACTAAAAATTTTCAAAATCCTATTGACAAAACTGATATTTCTGTGTATAATGAATATACACAGTTTAGGAGGTAATACTTTGAACGTTCTTATAGACAATCTCAGCGGCGCACCGATCTACGATCAGATATACACGCAGATCAAAGCCCAAATAATCAGCGGAGAGCTTAAGGAAAATGAAATGCTGCCTTCTATCAGAGGCTTGGCAAAGGATTTGAAAATAAGCTTTATCACTACCAGGAGAGCCTATGAGGAGCTTGAAAGGGAAGGCTTTATTTACACCGTTCAGGCGAAGGGCTGTTATGTGGCGCCTAAAAATCTCGAGCTGCTTCGAGAGGAAAATCTGAAGAAGATCGAAGCCGATATAGAGGAAATTGTGCAGCTTGCCGTCACCTGCAATATCGATAACGACGAGCTTATTGAAATGGTAAAGTTTGCTCTAAATGAAAAGTAATACTAATTCCTGTTTAAAATATAGACTTCGTCTATATTTTAAAGCCGACTTT
>JAMPBF010000055.1 GCA_023666805.1 Bacillota bacterium | reverse complement strand
ATGCTCGCTGTGACCGGGCAGAGCGATCTCCTTTTCCGCCTGTATTTTGGCTTCGGACTGCGAATATCCCTGCGAAATCAAAGTATTTATGTAGCTTTCCATGTTAGCGGCTTGCTTTTCAATGCTGCGGTAAGCGGAGGTGACGAAAAGCCCGACGTTTTGCTCCTTTGCATCGTTCAGCATTTGTATTGCGTAATCCGCACAGCGAACGTCCAGCTCTCTTTCTCCCGATACCGATTTTGTTTCGACGGTGAAGTCGTTTGGCAGAGGATTATTGTTTCCTATAACGTAAAGCGCCCAGTCGCTTTCGGTATTGTTCGCCGCAACGACAGCCGCAGTCGTTTCCGCTGTGCCCGATCCCGTGTTTGCGCCGGGTTTTGGCGCCAAAACGCTGCCGCCGTGAGTGGCTTCGGGTTCTGCGGAAGCGGCGGAGGAGACGGGAGGGGAGGTCTCTGTCTGCGTTTCCTCGGCGCTGCCTTTGGCAAAGCTTTTTATAAGCACTATGATCAGTATTATTACAATTGCAATAATCGCATACAGCATAATATAGGCAGGCAGATATTTCTGCTTTTTTCTTCTTTTCTTCTTTTTTGTCGCCATATTTCTTCTCCGAAAAAATTACTTTTTTTCAGTATACTATTTTAATTTCGGAATGTCAATTACAAATTCCTTGCAATTTTCTTAAGATTATTAGGAGGTTATACTATTACTCCGCCGCCGATCACAATGTCCTCCCTGTAAAAAACGATCCGCTGTCCCTTTGTAATTGCCCTTTGAGGCTGCTCAAAAATCGCCTTTACGGTATTTTCGCCGTTCGGATAGACCGTGCAGGGCTGTTCGGCCTGCTTATATCTTGTTTTTGCCTTGCATACAACGGGCTCACAGACCTTATCAAAAGCGATCCAGTTTAAATCTGCGGCAATAAGGCTGTCACTGAGCAGATCCTCGCCGTCTCCCACGATAATGGTATTTTTTTCTGCGTCCTTGTCCACAACGTACATGGGCTTTCCGAAGGCTATGCCCAGCCCCTTTCTTTGCCCGATCGTGTAGTTGATAAGTCCGTTGTGCTGCCCTAAAATATTGCCGCTTTTGTCCGTTACGTTTCCTTTTTGGGGGATAATGCCCGTATATTCTCTTATGAATTTGGCGTAATCTCCGTCCGGCACAAAGCAAATATCCTGACTGTCGGGCTTGTCGAAGTTGATAAGCCCGTTTTCCTGTGCAATTTTTCTGACCTCGGATTTTTTCGTCTCGCCGAGAGGAAAAAGAGTATGCTTTAACTGCTCCTGAGTTAAATTATACAGCACGTAGGATTGATCCTTTTCGTTGCCGCCGTCGGCGCTTGCGGCTTTTTTCAGCAAATACCGCCCCGATTTTGTGTCGAAAGCGATCCTTGCGTAATGCCCTGTGGCTATATAGTCGCATTCGAGCATTTTCGCCTTTTCCATAAGTGCGTCAAATTTTAAATACCTGTTGCAGTCTACACAGGGATTGGGCGTCAGTCCCTTAATATATTGGCTGTTGAAGTTTTCGATAACGTCCCTTTTGAATCTGTCCTTAAGATTAAAGACATAGTGAGGCACATTGAACCTTGCTGCCACCGTCCTTGCGTCCTCCGCATCACTCAGCGAGCAGCAGGTTTTGCTTTTTACCCCAATATCCTCATTGTCGTAAAGGTGCATTGTAGCGCCGATGACCTCATATCCCTGCCTTTGCAGCAAAAGCAGGGCGCAGGAGCTGTCTACCCCGCCGCTCATGGCAAGCATTACCTTTTTGTTCATTTTTCCTCTCCCGTGTCCTTTGTGTTTTTTTCTTGCGGTGCGTCGCCTTCTTCGTTTTCCGGCGATGTATTTTTATTTTCCTCCTTTGTCTCTTTGTCCGGGTGTTTTTTTCCCCATTTATTTACCAAAAGCAAAATGATATAGATCAGTACCAATACTCCCGCAAAATAAAGGAAGGATACCAAAACGTCGGCAAATTCCGCCTCGTTTATAGTATTTCCCGAAGTATTTTCCGCCGAAGCCTTGACGTTCAGCAAAATAGGGGAAAGGAAAAAGGGCAAGGCTCTTGAAAACCCTTTGAATTTCCTCATACCGTCACCCTCTCAAACTGACTGTTGTAAATTTCCGCATAAAATCCGTTTTTCGCCAGCAATTCCTCATGAGTGCCCTGTTCCGCAATATCGCCGTCCTTCATAGCTAAGATCAGATCCGCATCTCGAATGGTGGAAAGACGGTGAGCGATGATAAAGCTCGTTCTTCCTCTCATAAGGTTATCCATAGCCTTTTGTATCTGCTCCTCGGTTCTTGTATCAACGGAGCTTGTGGCTTCGTCCAGTATAAGGATTTTAGGATCCGCCAAAATTGCCCTTGCAATTGTCAAAAGCTGCTTTTGTCCTTGAGAAACGTTTGAGGCCTCCTCGTTAAGCTCCATATTATAGCCCTCTGGCAAGGTGCGGATAAAGCGGTGAGCGTTTGCCGCCTTTGCAGCCTCGATCACCTCCTCGTCCGATGCGTTTCCTCTTCCGTAGCGGATATTTTCCATTATGGTGCCGTTAAAAAGCCACGTGTCCTGAAGCACCATGCCGAACATGTCTCTAAGCTCGCTTCGGTTAAAGCGGCGTATATCGTTTCCGTCCACAAGGATCGCACCGCCGTCTACGTCGTAAAACCGCATAAGCAGTTTAACGATAGTTGTCTTTCCCGCTCCCGTGGGACCCACTATTGCGATCTTCTGACCCTCGCTGACGTGGGCGGAAAAATCGTTGATAATGATTTTATCGGGATTATAGCCGAATTTTACGTTTTCAAAGGTAACATTTCCCCTCAAATTTTTAGCGGAAACCGCATTCGGAACGGTTTGATCCTCCTCCTGCTCCTCTAAAAATTCAAATATACGCTCGGCAGCGGCAGCGGTGGATTGGAGCATATTGGAAACCTGCGCCAAAGTGCCGATAGGCTGTGTAAACTGTCTGCTGTACTGAATAAAGGACTGTATATTTCCCACCGTTATTCTGCCCTGTACTGCAAGGTAACCGCCTATTATCGCCACCAGCACATAGGAGATATTGCTGATCAGATCCATAACCGGCTTCATCAGACCCGACAGAAATTGAGACTTCCATGCGGAGTTATACAAAACGTCGTTATCCTTTTTAAAGCCTTCCACGGTTTTTTCCTCGGCATTAAAGGCTCTCACGATATTCTGCGCTCCGAATACTTCTTCGATCTGTCCGTTGACGTGACCCAAATATTCCTGCTGTCTTTTGAAATGAGGCTGTGATTTTTTCACTACCACCGAAACGAGCAGCATGGATACCGGCAGGATCGCCAAAGTGATAACCGTCATCAGCCAATCGATGGTCAACATCATTATCAGAATCCCCACCAGCGTAACCACCGAGGTAATGACCTGCGTTGCCGCTTGGCTGAGGCTTTGCGAAAGGGTATCCACGTCATTGGTTATGATGGACAGTACCTCTCCGTGATTTTTTGTATCAAAATAGTTAAAAGGCAGTCTGTGGATCTTTTCGCTGATCTCTTTCCTCATTCTGTAGGTTATTTTTTGAGTGACCCCCGTGATAATAAAGCCTTGAAAATAGGAAAACAAAGCGCTTACTCCGTACAGCGCCAAAAGAAAGATCAGGATTTTCCCGATAGCTTCAAAATTAATGCCGCTGCCGCCTTGAAGCTTGCTTACAATGCCCTGGAACAGCTCTGTGGTCGCATTTCCCAAGATCTTAGGACCGATGATTGAAAAAACCGTGCTTCCGATGGCGAAAAATGCCACCAGAATGAAAGAGACCTTATAGTCCTTGATATAACTTGCCAGGGTGCGCATTGTTCCCTTAAAGTCCTTTGCCTTTTCGGAAGCGCCCCTGTTTCTCATATTTCTTGGAGGCATTATGCTCCCTCCTTTCCGATAAGCTCTTCTTCGGAAAGCTGCGAAAGGGCGATCTGCCTGTAAATGCCGCAGCTTTCCATTAATTCCTTATGCGTTCCCTTTCCCGCCAGCCTTCCTTCGTCCAAAACCAAGATTTGATCAGCGTTCAAAACAGTGCTGATACGCTGTGCGATCAGGATCACGGTGCTTTCGGCGGTGTTTTCCTTTAAAGCGCTTCTGAGAGCTGCGTCGGTTTTAAAATCAAGTGCGGAAAAGCTGTCGTCAAAGATGTATATTTCGGGATTTTTCGCAACCGCTCTTGCAATTGAAAGCCTTTGCTTCTGCCCGCCCGAAACATTTCCTCCGCCTTGGGAGATAGGCGCATCGTAACCGTCGGTCTTTTGCGAGATAAATTCTGCGGATTGGGAAATGCCTGCGGCTTTTTCGATCTGCTCCTCGGACATGCCGGAGTCGGAGTATGCGATGTTCGACCTGACCGTTCCCGAAAGCAAAACCGCTTTTTGACTTACATAACCGATTTTGTCTCTCAGATCATGCAGGGTCACATTTTTTACATTTTTTCCGTCCACCAGAATTTCACCCTCGGTAACGTCGAAAAATCTCGGTATGAGATTAGCAAGAGTGGATTTGCCGCTGCCGGTGGAACCGATGATCGCAGTGGTCTCCCCCGGCTTTGAAACAAAGCTTATATCCTGCAAAGCGTATTCGTCCGCCTTGTCGTATTTAAAGGAAACGTTTTTAAATTCCACCGTACCCCTTTGATCTCCCTCGAATTTTTGAGGAGCGTCGGGGTCTGTAATAAGGCTGTCGGTGTCCAGTATCTCCCCCACTCGCTTGAAGGAGATCATAGCTCTGGGCATCATGACCGAGATCATGGAGATCATGAGAAAAGACATAATGATCTGCATGGTATAGGTTATCAACGCCGTAAGATCCCCCGTCTGTATCAGACCCTCGTCTACCTGATGAGAGCCCACCCAAACGATAAGCACGCTTATGCCGTTCATGATGAACATCATGGTCGGATTCATTATTGTCATAAGCCTGTTAATAAACAGATTAAGCCTTGTAATATCCGTATTCGCCTTGTCAAACCGCTTTTTTTCATGCTCCTCCCGGGAAAATGCCCTTATAACCGGCAAGCCCGTGAGGATCTCTCTGCTTATTCTGTTGAGGTTGTCGATCATTTTTTGAATTATCTTAAATTTCGGCATGGCAAAAATAAACAGCACGATTATCAGGCACAAAAGCGCCGCCACGGCAATGCCTATGATCCAAGTCATACTCGCCCCCTGATCTAAGACCCGAACAAGAGCGCCGATACCCATAATCGGAGCTAAAGCCACCATAGTCAGCGTCATGGAAACCACCATTTGGATCTGCTGCACGTCGTTGGTGCAGCGGGTGATGATGGAGGCGGTGGAAAATTTGTCAAATTCCGCATTTGAAAAGGTCATGACCTTTCGGAAAAGTCTTTCTCTTATATCTCGTCCCAATGTGGCAGCCGTTCTTGACGCAATAAATGTAACGACGATGCTTGATATTACCGACGCCAAGGCATATGCCAACATTACGCCGCCTCTTTTAAGCATATAATTCATCTGCATTGAAAGAGTATCCGTCCCCAGTGCGTCATACTCGGCTTTTACATAGTTTATCGCCACCTGTGATATAATGCTGTCGCTGAGCTGCGAAAGCTGCTCCTTGACCGCTTTTATATCGGGAGCGCCCTCCGCTGTGAGCATACCGCTCATATCTGCGGCGAGATTTGAATCTGCGCTCATATTTTCCCCTGCAAAGGAAATAACCATAGGTATGCTTAAAATATCGGCGATCTCCGCCTTTTCCTTATCGGAAATTCCTTCTTTTAAGCTGTAGACCTCGTCCGAAAGCTCATAAAAGGACAAAACCCTTTCCGATTCCGCTTTTTCGGTCATGAGCAAAAGCTTTTGCAGCTCGCCTTGCCTTATTTTTTCGGGCGCAGCGTATTCGATCCCGCTTTGCTGTATTCCGATATTGATTATGTCGGAGGTGCAGGCGGGGATCGCAAGCTGTGTCATTGCCATTATATACAGCATTATAAAGGACGCCGCCACAGCGTACCAATGCTTTCCGATCATTGCGGCAATTTTTTTCATGATTCCTCTCCTCTCTTATGCAATAACTTTTATTTTAATCTTTATAAGGTATATTGTCAATATATAGTTGCTTAATTTCATTAATTTTTCATTTTTTTGCCGTGAAATCGGTTGATTATTTGCCGGTATTTTGATATAATTTAAATTAAATAATGAAAAAGAGAAGCTGCAATGACAAATAAAAGGTTAAGAGCGGAGGTCGCCGACAGGCGGCAGCTTGAGCAGGCTCTCGGCTTCGGCGGTTTTCAGTATATATACGCCGATGAAAGACTTTTGACTGCCGACACTCCGCAAAAGGAAAAAATTATTGCCGTTCCCCCGATTTTCTTGGGGGACTGCGAAGAGTATACCGAAAAGAGGTTAAATAAGCTTAAGGCGCTGGGATTTGACCGAGCCTTGGCTCACACCGTGGGTCATATCCCTCTGATCGAGGCGTCGGGAATGAAATTTCACGGCGGTATGCGGCTGAATATTGCCAACAGCGCCTCTGCGGCATTTTTTGCGGAACAGGGAATGGAGGATATGATCCTTTCCTGCGAGCTTACGGCGTCAAGAATAAAGGCTTTAAGCTGTAAGCTCCCGTTTGGGGTCATGGCTTACGGAAATTTGCCGTTAATGGTCACCCGCCGATGTCCTATAAACGACGGAAAGCCCTGCGGCAGCGCAAAAAACTGCGGCAAAGCCTTGATCGACAGGCAGGGAAGAAGGCTTAAAACTCTTTGCTCCAACACGGTGGAAATTTTAAACCCCGATATTCTTACGATTGCGGATAAAACCGAGGATTTTCCCACCGTAGATTTCTTTTTGCTGAAATTTACCTGCGAATCCGACATTATTTCCGTTACCGAAAGCTTTTTAAAAGGAAAAAAGCCTCAAAGCGGCTTCACCAGAGGACTTTATTACAGAGGTGTGGAATGAAGATAAAGACAAAAATTATCAGAGACGGCGCAAAGCTGCCCTTTCGCGCCACCGAGGGCAGCGCAGGCGCAGATGTGTTTGCCTGCATAGAAGACGAGATAACCATCGAGCCGGGCGGTACGAAAACCGTACCGGTGGGGATCGCTGTGGAAATTCCCGCAGGCTTCGGAGGATTTGTGTTTCCTCGAAGCTCCTTGGCCACAAAGCACGGGATAGCGCTTCCCAACTGCGTTGGCGTTATTGACAGCGATTACAGAGGCGAATTGTGCGTGCCCTTGATCAATCACGGTGATGAAGCTTTTACGGTCGAAAACGGCGACAGAATAGCCCAATTGGTAATTATGCCCGTGGAGAATGCCGAATACGAGGCGGTCGATGGGCTTACCGATACGGCAAGGGGCGAGGGCGGCTTCGGTTCTACGGGAAAGAGATAATGATAACGGCATATACCGTTTTTCGGCAGTAATTAGCATTATTTGTTAAATATTTCCAAAAAAAAGTTGAAAATTGACGAAATTTTTCTCAAATTATGGTTGTATACACGGAAAAATCGTGTTATAATATTTCTGTTAATATTCATGTTGTAAAATAAAAAGGAAGTTTTCTCCGTAAATACGAAATTTTAATAATATCAACATAGAAAAAGACATAAATACACGCTGAATAAGCAGAAAACTCAGGAGGAAAAATGTTTACAAAGGATATCGGGATAGATTTGGGCACGGCCAACACATTGGTGTATATGAGAGGAAAGGGCATTATCATAAGAGAACCCAGCGTCGTAGCGGTGGACGTTAAGTATGACAGAGTAAGATATGTGGGACAGGAAGCAAAGGACGTAATAGGACGTACTCCGGGTTCCATTAAGGCTGTAAGACCTTTAAAGGACGGCGTTATCGCCGACTTTGACATAACGACAAGCATGCTCCAGGAGTTTATAAAAAAAGCGCTTAAGGGCAGAGCCTTCACGAAGGCAAGGGTCATAATTTGTATCCCCTCGGGTGTTACGGCGGTTGAACGCCGTGCGGTAAAGGAAGCAACTCAGAATGCGGGCGCAAAGCGGGTTTCGATTATAGAAGAGCCTATGGCGGCTGCGATTGGAGCCGGTCTTCCGGTGGCGGAGCCTACCGGCAGCATGATCGTAGACATCGGCGGCGGCACCAGCGAGGTGGCTGTTATTTCCTTGGGCGGTATCGTTACCTCCCGTTCCGTGAGAGTTGCGGGCGACGAATTTGATTCGTCCATCATCAATTACATCAAGAAAAAATATAATCTTCTTATCGGCGAAAGAACTGCGGAAAATATCAAAATGGCGATCGGCTCCGCATATCCCTATGCGGATAACGAGCCGGCAATGGACATCAAGGGCAGAAACCTTATGAACGGTCTTCCCGAAAACATTACCGTCACCAGCGACGAGATCCGCTCCGCTCTTTCCGAGCCTTTAAGCAATGTTATCGAAGCAATAAAGATCACGCTGGAAAAAACTCCTCCCGAGCTGGCGGCGGATATTATAGATCAGGGAATTATGCTGGCAGGCGGCGGAGCTCTTTTAAAGGGACTTGACCTTCTGATAAACCACGAAACGGGTATGCCCGTTAAAATTGCCGAGCGTCCCTTGGACTGCGTTGCCGACGGCACAGGCGCAGTGCTTGAAAACATCGATAAATTGGTAGATGTTTTGGACGACGATAAATTTTCTTATTAATTTTGATTTTGACCGCACAGAGTACAGGCTTTGTGCGGTATTCCATAAAAGGCTGTTTTGAGGGAAGAGATGAAGGATTTTTTTCACACCGTAAAATTTAAAATTCTTGTCTGCATATTTGCTTTGCTGCTGGGTTTTTTGATCTATGTGGCAGTTTCGGCGGGCGCTTCCTCTCTGCCCAAACAAATTCTCGAAACCGTTTCCGCTCCCTTTGTCACTTTGTCCACCAATGTTTCCGACTGGATAGAGAGCACCTTGGATAAATTTGTAAACGCCGACAAATACAAGCAGGAAAACGAGATCTTAAAAGAGCAGCTCGCACAGGCTTACAGCGACGTTATTCAAAAGGAAAAATTGGAGCAGGAAAATCAGCAGCTTAAGGATATGCTGGAAATTTCCGAGACCAACACCGATTTTGAATGGAGCCCTCCCTGTTCCGTTACGGCAAGAAATGCGTCCGACATCAGCGGCGGCTTTACGATCAACAGAGGAAAAAAGGACGGAATTTCCCTTTACGATCCGGTTTTTACCAAAACGGGCTTGGTGGGGATAGTCACCGAGCTTTCCGATGCATATTCCATTGTTTCCACGGTCCTTTCCACCGATGTATATATCGGCGTTGTGGGAGCGGAATGCCATGCCTTGGGAGTGATCGAAAACGATCTTCAAAACAGCGAAAAGGGTCTTTGCGTAATGAATTATTCCGGCAAGGACAGCGGCATAAAAAAGGGGGAAATAATACTTACCTCCGGCAGCGAGTTTTTCCCCGAGGGCATTATGTTAGGAGAGGTAAAGGAAATAGTTGACGACGAAAACGGCTTGGCTGTCCATGTGCTGGTGGAGCCCTTTGTGGACGTGTACACGGTCACCGACGTCTTTGTGCTGACGGATTTTGACGGCAAGGGCGAAAGCTGATACTGATTTTCGGTCGACGGCAAAATGTCTGCGCATTGATCAAAAATCAAAACATACTATAATTAATAAATATAAAAACATACGGTCAGGGAAAGTCAAATGCGTTATAAAATAAACTCAGCGGTCAATTATACCAGAAAAATGAAAACGAAGATCTTTCTTCGCTGGTTTTTTTATTGCCTTATTTTAATGCTGCTTTATTCCCTGATGAGCTGCGGAGCTTTTGGGCTGTGGCAGCCGTTTTTTATAATTTCCTTTGCCGTCGGAGTATCCATGAGGGAACAGGAATTTGCCTCGTCCATGTTCGGAATACTTTGCGGCTTCATGTTGGATATAGCCTTGGGCACTCTTTTCGGTTTCTTTGCCATTTGGCTTATGCCCTGCTGTTTTTTAACGTCGCTTTTTTCGCGGAATTTGGTAAAGGTGAATTTCTTAAATCACATTATTTTTTCGGGAGTTACAACCTTGTTTTCGTTTTTAATGTATTTTCTCTTTAATTATGTGATATGGAATATGGCGGGACGGGAAATAATCGTGCTTAAGGTGCTTTTGCCCTCCTTTGGCGCAACGGTTGTGACAGCGCCGCTCATGTATCTGCTGTCAAAGCTTTTGGCGAGAAAATTGGGACTTGAAAATGAGATAAATCTCAGCGAATCCTTGGGCGCAAGTCCCGAGACGGCTGAAGAGAAGCAGGAAGAATAGTACTTTCGGAAAGGCAGTATAATGAAAATAGGCGCAGTGATCAGAAGTATCTTTTTGGTGGTAATCACCTTCGCATTGGTTTTCTTGGCGGCAATTCAGCTGATGAAGATCCAAATTGTAGACGGTGCGTATTATTCATCTATAACGGAGAATTATTTGGAGGCAAATCAGTCCATCGCCGCCGCAAGAGGACAAATTGCCGACAGCAGCGGCAATCTGCTGGTCAGCAACAAAAGTATATACAAGGTTATAGTGCAGAGAGCGTTTCTTCCCTCGGGCGGGGAAAACGACGTAATAGCCGGCACGATCGAAATACTTGAAAAAAATAAGGAAAAGTGGATAGACAATATCCCCATCTCGTCCTCTTATCCTTTTTCCTTTATCGATACCGACGAAGAGGAGCTGGACAGGTTTAAGCAAAACATTAAGCTCAACGTAGATGCGACCGTTGCGGATTGCGTCATGGCGCTGGCTGAAAGGTACGGGATCGATACGGAGAAGTACGACAGCCGCACCGTAAGGCTTATTGCCGGCGTTCGTTATGAAATGGAGCATAAGGATTTTTCATACTATAACCGATACGTTTTTGCGGAGGATATTTCCGTGGAAACGGTGATGAAGCTCAAGGAACACGGCTTTTTGCTTTCGGGGATAGATATTGTTCAAGAGCCCAAGCTGGTTTACCTAAGAGGGGACATTGCGCCGCACGTTATAGGAACAATAGGTTCTATCACCCAAAGCGAATATGACGCCACCAAGGACGCCGACGGGAACACCGATTACAGTATAAACGACCTTATAGGCAAGACAGGTCTTGAATACGGCATGGAAAGCACCCTTAAAGGAACTGACGGAGTGCGTACTATTGTACGCAACAGCAAGGGCGAGGTAATTTCGGACACGATCACCGACCCCGTTCAGCCGGGACAGAGTATAAAGCTTACAATCGACAGCGATTTTCAATCTGATCTGCAAACTATTCTTGAAAATGAAATAAACTGGCTTCATACGCTGCCCGAGCCGCAAAGAGGGCATGACTGCGACGCAGGAGCGGTAGTGGTTTTAAACGCAAAAACCGGCGCAGTCCTCGGTATCGCAAGCTATCCTACCTTCGACCTGTTGGATTATGTCAAGGATCCCGCCGCAGTGGTCAACGACGAAAATTCTTCCATGTATAATCTTGCCACCCAAGGGCTTTTCCGCCCCGGTTCGGCATTTAAAACCATAAACGCCACGGCGGGACTATGCGAAGGCTTTATAACGCATGATACGCCCGGAATATGCACGGAAAAATACACCTATTATGACGATTACCAGCCTACCTGTACGGGCAGGCACTACGGCTATAACGTTGTGGATTCCCTTTGGGTCTCCTGCAATATTTTCTTTTACGACTTGGCGAGAAGAATGGGCATCGATACCTTATCCTCCTATGCGGAAAAATTCGGGTACGGCACGGATCTGGGATTGGAGATACCCTGCGCCTCGGGTCAAATGACTACCGTAGAGAGCTATGAGCTTTCCACAGGTCAGCCTTGGGACGTGGGACAGGTTTTGCAGGCGGGAATAGGGCAGAGCGCCACTCAGGTGACTCCGCTTAACTTGGCTGTTCAAGCAATGACCTTAGCCAATAACGGAACAAGATACAAACCGTATTTGGTAGATTCGATATGGAATTACGACTACACCGAAATGATCTCAAAAACCGAGCCAGTTATTGTGGAACAAATAGACGATAAAGGCTCTGAAGCCTTTGAAACGGTACGGGAGGGCATGATCAAGGTAAGCACATGGGCTTACTGGCCGACCGGCGACAGCACAAAATTCACCTTTGACTATTTGCCCGATGATGTGGCAATAAAAACGGGTACTGCGGAATTGGACGGTATCGGAAAATACTACACCTCCACCGTTATGGGCTATTATCCCGCTCACGATCCTCAGATCGCCTTCGGTATCATTCTCAACAAGGCGGATTATTCCCGTTATACGATCAGAAACATTATTGACGCATTTTTCTACGACTGTTATGAGCCGGACGTGGACGAGGAAGGCAATTTCCTGTCTCCTTGGAAGCGCTGGACGGAGGTAAAAGCTCCCGTTCGGGAAATTGCGGAAGACGGTACGATAGTGGAAAAATGATTTTGTGCATATTGCACAAAAAAGTGCCGCAAAAAGGCAATAAATATACCAAATTTTTATATTGTGCTCCCAAAACTCTTTTATTTTTTTCCGATTTATGTTATAATTGACATTATCAAGATGTAATCCTGTTTGCAATAATTAATCGAATTGCGCTATAGTTACGGAAAATATAAAAAGGAGGGCTTTTGATGAATATTGCTTTGATTGCGCACGATTCAAAAAAAGAGCTTATGGTACAATTTTGTATTGCATACTGCGGTATATTGGCACGTCATGATCTATGTGCTACCGGTACTACCGGCAAATTGGTTGCGGAAGCCACGGGTATGCGTATTCAGCGCTTCTTGAGCGGGTCGCAGGGCGGCGATCAGCAGATTTCGGCGCGTATTTCCTGCAATGAAATAGACATTCTCATTTTCTTTAGAGATCCTATCAATATCAATCACCGCGAGCCTAACGAATCGCATTTGTTGAGACTTTGCGATGTTTACAATATTCCCGTGGCAACCAATATGGCTACTGCGGAGGCGCTTATTCATGCCCTTGAACGGGGCGATCTGGATTGGCGCGAAATCGTTAAGGATTAAAACAGAGAAAATGCCCCGTTGCTCCGAAAAGCTGCGGGGTATATTACTGAATATAATTAAAAACAAAAGGAAATCAGCTATATGGATATTATCACAAAAGCTCCGAGGGGAACGCTGGATAAGCTTCCTGCGGATATAAACAAGTGGCAGACGATAGAGAATGCGGCTGCGGCAGTGGCGCAGACCTACGGCTGCAAGGAGATAAGGACCCCCACCTTCGAGCACACAGAGCTTTTTCAGCGGGGTGTGGGCGGCACTACCGATGTTGTACAAAAGGAAATGTACACCTTTAACGACAAAAAGGGCAGAAGCATAACCTTAAAGCCCGAAGGCACGGCGGGAGCGGTAAGAGCCGCCATTGAAAACGGCTTGCTCAACGAAGCCTTGCCCTTAAAGCTTTATTATTTTACAAGGTGCTTTCGGTACGAAGCCCCCCAAAGCGGCAGAATGCGGGAGTTCAACCAATTCGGCGTGGAAATTTTCGGGGCAAATTCACCTGTCAGCGATGCGGAAGCGATCTGCATGGTAGACGATATTTTCAAATTTTTAAAGCTGGAAAATGTAAAGCTTGAAATAAACAGTATCGGCTGTCCGAAGTGCAGAGCCGAGTATCAGCAGGCTTTGAGAGATTACTACAGACAGTATGAGGATCAGCTTTGCGATACCTGCAAGGAAAGGCTGGAAAAGAATCCGATGCGGCTTTTGGACTGTAAAAGCGAGATTTGTCACGGCTTTGCCGAAAAAGCCCCGATAATACTTGATTATCTCTGCGGCGATTGCAGCGATCATTTTGAAGGCGTAAAAGCGTCATTGGATCAAATGAACGTAAAATATACCGTAAATCCCCGAATTGTCAGAGGCTTAGACTATTACACCAACACCGTATTTGAGTTTAT
>JAMPBF010000054.1 GCA_023666805.1 Bacillota bacterium | reverse complement strand
CTGAGCTTCGGCAGCCTCGTTTTCACGGCGCTCAAGCTCCTCGGGCTCTACCCATTCCTCGCCCTTGGCAAGCACCGCTTGTTTTTTGCGTTCCAGCAGATCCGAGCTTATCTGCGGCATTTTCTTTTCGATATCCAGCCTGGGCAAAAGTATCAGATACGCCGCTGCAAGAATAATGTCAAACAGATAAAAAGCCAAGGTCATAAAGCTTGTAACGCTTTCGGAGGGAACAACGCCTTCTACGTCAACAAAACCCAGCTTTAAAATAGAGGATTCATAGCCGCCTGCAAAAGGCGCATAGATAGCATTTTGAACGGCGGTTATTATCGCAACGCCCAGCATGCCTTCAAGACGAAATCCCGATTTATGCTCCACGCTGTCATAGGCATAGCAAAGCATTGTGGCGAAAATATATGCGTTGGGCAGCATGCCCAGCTGGCGCATAAATCCCGCAATAAGCGCAACGGTAAGGTTGCTGGGCATGATCCAGCCTATAACGCTTCCCACAAGCACCAAGGAGTAACCGACAAAGGTAACGTTTTTAATGCCGAATTTCTTTGCCAAAGGATAAATGAAGATAGCGCCCAAGCCGAGAGGAACACCCGTTACCATTTGATAAAGGGTATAAAGGAAAGGATTTTCATCGCCGCCTAACATAAACTTTATGTAAAAATACTGAACGTTGCCGCCCTTGAAGTTGTCAACTATACCGCCTACCGTCATAAGTATCATAATTATCACAAAATACTTATTGGTCATAAGGGCTTTCATCTGATCCTTTAAAGAGGTCTTGTTTTCCTTGTCAAGACCCACCTCCAAGGCTATATCCTCCGTGATACGCTCACGGGTGTAATAGTATTCCATTAAAAGAAGCGGAATGGCAATAACCGACAGGGTCACCATAAGAATGGGATAGCCGTTGATGTCCTTTTCAAGCCACAAGGGCAATACCACCATATTTATCACCATACCGATGATCATTCCCGAAATAAGCGTCCAACACAGCTGACGTGTAAATTTTAACCTGTATTTTTCCGAGGGGCTGCGGCTTGTAAGAGAAACTATGGTGTCTCTGAACAGGTAAAAATACGTTGCACCCACGGTGTGATAGCAAATCAGCAGTGCAAAGAAATAATACCAGTAGCTTTCTCCCAGGGTCGTTCCGGGGAAAAGGAAGATAAGACCGCCGATGATAATGCCGACAAAGCCGAAAATAAGATACCACGGACGCATGCGTCCCTGGCGGGAATTGGTATGCTGAATAAGCCAGCCGTTAAGCAATCCGACGGCAACGGCAAGCAGCTTTGCCACGGTCATAATGACCTCGTATTTTCCTCCCATTGCCTGAACCATTTCAATGTTGTCCGTGCCGTACATAGCACCCGTTTGCTGCGTAAAGAATTTTTCCACCAATGCGGCTATGGTGTTTACAACAAAAATCAGACCCAAGGGTCCTATCAGATGTCCCAATATCAGTTCCTTTCGGGACACCGTGCGGGATTTTGCTTTTGAGTCCATAAAGGGCTTTTCAAAAAGCCCTCGGCTTAATAAGCTTATAGGTTTACTCATGGCGTTTTCTCCTTTTTAGTTTGATAAATACAGTATATCAAAAAGAGAAAAGGCTTTATATCAAAATCAGACTTTAAATTATAATTTCAGTCATTAACATAATGAAAAAAGAAAAGTTTTTTTGTTGTATTTGTCTAATTTTGAATAGTGTGTTGAAAATATGTTGTATTTTTTTCCGAATTATTCCTCTTTTTCCGCAATAAAGAGGATCGCCATATAAGGCTTTGAGGGAAGGGCTATTTCCGCCCTGCCCGAAAACCGTTCCGCAGGTTCTTTTACGGTCATATTCCAAGTGTCGATCACCCTTGCTTTGTACCTTGCGTTTTCGGGCAGCTCAAGCTCGTATTTGAAGGGCTGATAATTTCCGAAATACACTATCAGCGTTTCCTCGCCCGCTCTGCCGCAGGCAATATCGCTCATTCCCGAATTGCTTGTAAAATGTATATTGGGGCAATCGGACATAACCTGGCGCAAAAAACCGATTCTCGGCGCACTGTCACCGTACAGTCTACCGCCGTGGCTCCACCAAATGTTTTCGCTTGCGTAGGTTTCGCCGTGTCCCATATAGCCGCCTCGGGCAGTCGCCTCCCAAAAGCGCCGCACCAGCTCCTGCGCGGTTATCCCGCCCCACCAGGGATTCAAGTTGCCCTCGTAAACGCACTCGTCGATGACTACGGGCTTTCCGTATTTTTGCCGCCATTTGTCCGTGTATTCCGCCGTCAGGTACATTTCGGTGCGCTGTATGGAGCAGTGGGTGATGTTGGGGTCGCAGTGGTCGTACATTTTGCTCATTTGGTGAATGCTTATAAGATGACCGTAGGGATCGCTGTCATGTACAAGCTGTATCAGTCCTTTCCATGCGGAGGTTCTGCGCTTATAGCCTGTTTTTATCAGGTCATACTCGTTGGCAAGGCTCCACCAAACATTGCTGTATGCCGACAGTCTTGCAATAATATAGCGCAAATAACGCCGATCCCGTTCCTCGGTCATAAAATTAAACCGCCAATCCTCCGACTCATAGGGGTGAAAAAGAATAATATCCGCTTCTATGCCAAGCTCCTTTAAACAGCCTACACGATTTTCCAAATGCCTGAAAAACCATATATTGGGTCTGTCATAGTCAAAGCCCGACTGCGGGTCTCCCTCCAAGGGATATAGCTCGGGCTGACGGTGATTGTACTCAAACCATTTAGGGAAAACGCACATTCTCAGCTTGTTGAAATAGCCCTCGGACAAGGTTTTTAGCGTTTCCCGCTGTATCTCCTCGTTCTGATGTATCCAAGCGTAACAGGTCGTTCCCGCCTCAAAATAAGGTGTACCGTCCGCATAAGAGAACCAAAACTGCTCCGAAACCGTCACCTTGCCGTGATTTCCCGAATCGGCGGCGATACATTCAAACTCTCCGCATTTTCCGTCCAATTCCTTGACGGAGCAAGCGGTTTGATATCGATATATGCCTTCCTCCTCGGGCATAAAACGGAACGAAAAGGTATCCTCTCCGTCATAAAAGCCGTCTATCGTTTTTTTAAAGCCGCCGGGTCCGCTGACATCGGCGGTGAGCCTTATATCAAAGGGATTGCCTGTTATAGCTGCGGAAAAATGCGCTTCAAAGAAATCGTATTTTTTTATTTGCATTTTTGTCACTGCCTTTCTTTTATGAATGTTTGTTGTTATTATAGCAGACAACTCTTTGTTTGTAAAGAAAGATAGATCAATGTAAACCAAAAGTAAACAAAACCCCCTTTTTTCTTTACGAACCGTATACAGACCAATGGTATAATAATAAAAAAGCACTTTAATCGGAGGAATGACAATGCCGAAATTTATTACCTTTGAAAACATAGAAAAAACCTACAAGGTGGGAGAGGTTACGATAAACGCCCTTAATGACGTGAGCTTTTCGGTTGACAAGGGCGAGATCTGCGTTATAGTGGGCGCATCGGGAGCGGGAAAAACAACGCTCCTTAACGTCCTCGGCGGAATGGACACGGTAACAAAAGGCAAGCTTTGGCTTGACGGAAAGGAAATTTCATCGTATAATGAAAAGCAGCTTACCGCCTACCGCCGATATGAGATAGGCTTTGTATTTCAGTTTTATAACCTTATACCCAACCTTACGGCGCTTGAAAACGTGGAGCTGGCAGTGCAGATATGCAAGGAGCATTTAGAGCCGTCGGAGGTCATCGCCGAGGTGGGACTTGCGGAGAGAAAGGACAATTTTCCCGCACAGCTTTCGGGGGGCGAGCAGCAGCGTGTTGCCATTGCCCGTGCGCTGGCGAAAAAGCCCAAGCTGCTTTTGTGCGACGAGCCTACGGGCGCATTGGACTACAACACGGGCAAGTCGATTTTAAAGCTATTGCAGGACACTTGTCTGAAAACGGGCATGACCGTTATTATCGTCACCCATAATTCCGCCCTCTGCGGTATGGCGAATCGGGTGGTGAAGGTAAAAAGCGGAAAAATAGAATCGGTCTCGGTAAACGATTCTCCGATGCCGATAGAGCAGATCGAGTGGTGACGGCATGAACGCATATTTTAAATCCGTTGTTAGGGAGATCAAAAACAGCTTTGCCCGATATATGGCGATTTTTATTATAACCGCTCTCGGCGTAGGCTTTTTTGCGGGTCTCAGAGCCTGCCGACCTGCGCTTACCGACACTGCGGGAGAATATTTTGAAGATCAAAAGCTTTACGATTTTCGCCTGATGTCCTCGATAGGCTTCTTAAGAGAGGACAATTACGACGCTTCGCCTCAAAGCGGGTTGTTTAACGCAGAGGGAGCATTATCCGAGGACGTGCTGCTTGAGTACGGCGGCAGCGAATCAGTGATACGTGTACATTCTTTAACCGACACGGTCAACAGCCCCAAGCTTATATCGGGCCGTATGCCCGAAGCCGACGGCGAATGTGTAGCGGACGCAGACTATTTTGACGAAAATATTATCGGACAAACTCTGTCCTTCTCCGAAAACGATGAAAAAAACAATTCGGAAGCCTTTAACATATCCGAGTTTACGGTAGTGGGAAGGGTGCGTTCGCCTCTGTATATCAGCACCGATCGAGGCACCTCCTCTCTCGGCGGCGGAAAGCCCGCAGCATTTATTTTAGTAAAGGAAGCCTGCTTTACTGCCGATTATTACACGGAGCTTTACATCGCCTTAAAGGACGGCGCCGCAGCCTACAGCGAGGAATATAAAGATCTGATTTCCGATAAAAAATCCGCTGTGACCGAATTTGCTGAGGAGATGGCGCAGCTGCGCTATGACGAAATAGTGTCGAAGGCGCAAAATGAGGTTGACGAAGCACGGGAAGAACTGGAAAAAGCAGAGGAAGAGCTGAACTCTCAAAAAGAGGCAGCCGTAAAGGAAGCGGAGGAGCAGATGACCGCCATGGGAATGCCCGCTTCATCGGATAATCCCTATTATACACAGCTGTTGGAGCAGATAGACGAAGCCTTTGCCGATGCGCAGCAGGAGCTGCAAAAGGGCTATGAGGAGCTTGAAGAGGCGCAAAACGAGGTGAACGGCATTGAAGCTCCCTCGGTATATGTGCTGACAAGAAGCGAAAATGCGGGTTATGCCGCCTTTGAGCAGGATTCGTGCATTATCGAAAATATTTCCGTGGTGTTCCCCGTTTTCTTTTTCCTTGTGGCTGCGCTTGTCTGTGTGACCACCATGACAAGAATGGTTGAAGATCAAAGAACGCAAATAGGCGTGCTTAAGGCCATGGGCTACGGAAAGGGCACAATTTGCCGCAAATATCTTTTTTACTCCGGCTCTGCGGGAATTATAGGGTGCGTTTTGGGATTTTTCGGGGGCACTGCCTTGATCCCCTCGATCTTTTGGTTTGCCTACAAAACCGCCTACAATTTTACCGATTCATTGCTGTTTGGCTTTGATCCCGTGATGTTTACGGTTTCGTTGGCAATATCGGTCTTATGTACGGCGGGCGCAACGCTCTTGTGCTGCCGAAAGGCGCTTAGAGAAGTCCCTGCGGCGATTTTGAGACCGAAAACGCCCAAAAGCGGCAAGCGTATTTTGATAGAGCGCTTTAAGATATGGAAAAAGGTCGGCTTTCTGCAAAAGGTATCCTTGCGCAACGTAATGCGTTACAAGCAGCGGTTTTTCCTGATGATACTGGGTATCAGCGGCTGTACGGCGCTGCTTTTGACGGGCTTCGGCATTAGAGACTCAATACAAAACGTTACGGATTATCAGTATGGAGAGATCGTTCTCTACGACGGGGACGTCACCTTTTCCGATCAGCTTGACGAAAAGGAGCAAAAGGAGTTTTCCGAAAGCTTCGGCGATATTGAAAATATTTTGTTTTTATCCCAATGCACTGCGGACATTACCCTCGGCAATGTCACCAAAAGTGTGAGCCTTACGGCAGTGCCGAAGGGCGATACGTCGGGCTTTATAAATACCCGCTGTGGGGACGGCTCCGTTGAATATCCGAATGACGGGGAGATAATTCTTTGCAGAGGAACAGCCGACAGCCTTAATGCGCAGATAGGCGATATTTTGACCTTGACAAGCGAATCCTACCG
Source organism: Bacillota bacterium (assembly GCA_023666805.1). Classification (GTDB taxonomy): domain Bacteria; phylum Bacillota; class Clostridia; order Oscillospirales; family Ruminococcaceae; genus Ruminiclostridium_E. The sequence goes on along the minus strand of JAMPBF010000054.1, from coordinate 8,332 downwards.
TCAAATGACCGTTTCCGTCAAGGGCGTATTCGATAATTACATCGGCAGCTATATTTATGTTTCCGAAAATACCATGACCGAGCTGTGCGGAGAAGCGCCCGTAAACGCCGCCTATGTCACGTTTAAGAGTGAAGCCGACAAAAGCCTTGCGGCGGCGGAGATCCAAGGCAACGAAAACGTAAGCCGCATAGCTTTGGGCGAGGACATGAGAAACAGCATTGAGACCTCCTTTGCCAGCCTCGATCTGGTGGTTCTGCTTATCATACTTTGCGCAGGGGCGCTTGCCTTTATCGTGCTGTTTAATCTGATAAACATCAATATAGGGGAAAGAATACGGGAGATAGCCACAATAAAGGTGCTGGGCTTTTTCAACTCGGAATCCGCCGCCTATGTGTTCCGCGAGGTGAATTTGCTTACCGCAGGAGGAGCGCTTTTGGGACTGCTGCTGGGAAAGCTGCTGCATATCTTTGTTATGGAGCAAATAAAGCCCGACGGAATATGCTTTGACAGCCGCATAGCTTGGAGCAGCTATCTGTTTTCCGTCGTTATTACCCTTGTTTTCGCACTGCTTGTTCAGGCGGTTATGCGCTTGAAGCTGAAAAAAATAAGTATGGCTCAATCCTTGAAATCGGTTGAATAACAAAAGGAGATAATGAAAATGGCGACAATATTAGTGGCAGAGGACGACCGCAATATGAGACTGCTGACCGCCGCAAGGCTGGGCGACCTGTACACGGTGATAACCGCAAACGACGGTGCGGAGGCTCTTGAGTATATCCACAAGGGCGGCATAGATATGATAATTGCGGACATTATGATGCCCCGCATGGACGGCTATACCCTTTTGAAAACAGTGCGGGACGAAAAATACAGCACTCCCTTTTTACTGCTCACAGCCAAGGAATCCCTTGACGACAAGCAGCAGGGCTTTTCTTTGGGCACGGACGATTATATGACCAAGCCCTTCAGCAGCGACGAGCTGTTATGGAGAGTAGCGGCACTGCTGCGCAGAGCGAATATTGCCCAAAGCAAAAAAATCGAGATCGGCAGCGTAACGGTGGATTCGGAAAAATATGCGGTTTATACGCAAAATGAGTTTATTGAATTTCCGAAAAAGGAATTTGACCTGCTGTTTAAGCTGTTATCCTACCCCGACCGTATTTTTTCAAAGGAACAGCTTTTGGACAGCATTTGGGGATTTAATGCGGAAAGCGGCGAGGAAACGGTAAAGACCCATGTCAACAGGATCAGAAACAAGCTGAAAAACATTACCGAATTCAGCATTATAACCATCAAGGGCTTGGGCTATAAGGCGGATATAAGCAGCGATAACAACAAAAACAGATGTGAGGACAAGTAATTGAAAAAAACTTCAAAACTCAGCGGAAAAATTCTCCCGCAGATACTGACGCAATCCGTTTCCGTTATAATAGCCGCTTTGTGTTCGTTTATGTTTATGACGTGGCTGGTGCAAAGTGTGTTCAATGTCACCGATACCTATGTGGCGGCAGGCTATGAGCTTCTCGGCACATTTGTGGTTTTTATACTTATTTTTGTCCCCATCAACGTTATAATGTACCGCCGCAGAATAAGAGAGATAACCACGCTTTCGGAAGCGATAACCAGCGTGGCGGGCGGAAATTACGATACCCGCATACAGTGCCGCAAGGGCGACTCCATGAACTCCGTGTATGAGGATTTCAACAAAATGTGCGCGGAGCTTTCGGGGGTCAAGATACTGCGCAACGACTTTATAAACAGCTATTCCCATGAATTTAAAACACCGATAGCTTCCATAAACGGCTTTGCCTCGCTGCTGCTTGAAAAGGAGCTGCCCGAGGCGCAGCAGCGTGAGTATCTGCAAATAATCGCCAACGAATCCTCACGGCTTTCAAAGTTAGCAAGCAATACGATCCTGCTTTCCAAGCTGTCCGCACAGCAAATAATCACCGACTCGGAAAGCTACGATCTGAGCGAACAGATAAGACAATGCGCCATTATCCTTTCCAAATCATGGCTGGATAAAAAAATCGAATTCAGCGGCGAATTTCCTCCCGCCTTGTTTTACGGGAACAAGGAGCTTATGCAGCATTTATGGCTGAATATATTGGGCAATGCCGTGAAATACACGCCTGTGGGCGGAGAGATCAATGCCGAGGTAATACCGAGCGGCGATAAGGTCACGGTCGTTATTTCGGACACGGGAGAGGGCATGGACGAAAAAACGCTTACGCATCTCTTTGATCCGTATTATCAAGGCGACGAATCTCATTCGGTGCAGGGGCTTGGACTGGGGCTTTCGATAGTTAAACGGATAGTCGATCTGTGCGGCGGAGCTATTGAGGTTTACAGCGAGCTCGGAACGGGGAGCAGGTTTACGGTTGTATTGCCGATAAAATAATCTGAAATCAAATATTGAAAAAGGAGTATATGTTGTTTTTTATAATTACGGCAATATCCTGTATAATTACGGTATTGTTCTATGTAACAGGTCTTACCCACAACTTTTTTATCGTCCTGCCGATCTTTATTGCGTGCTTTGTCTCCGTACTTCTGATATGGTTGCTGCCGTGTGTGATATGCTCGATGTTTGTTGATTTGAAAAAGCCTTGTGTAAAGCACAGCAGTTTTTTTCGTTTTTATGCGGACAGTATTATTTCCTTTATTCGTGGCCTTTTCGGCATAAAGGTCATTGTAAAGGGAACCGAGCTTATTCCTCGGGAAAAATTTCTGTTGGTCAGCAATCACCGTTCCCAAATGGATCCGATCTTGGAGTTGGGAGTATTCAGCAATCATCGCATCGGATTAGTTGCTAAGCAGGAACTGTTTAAAGCCCCTATCGTCAGCAAGATCATACATAAGTGCTTTTGTCTGCCTCTTGACAGAAGCAGTTCTCGAAAGGCATCAGCGACTATTGCACAAGCGGCGGATCTGATACGAACCCAAACCGCCTCTATCGGAATTTATCCTGAGGGTACCTGCAATATAAAGCCCGACCTGCTTTCTTTCAGATCGGGAGCGTTTAAAATTGCGCAAAGAGCGAAATGTCCTATTGTTATAGCTGTTATACGGGATTCCGAGTTGGCGGCGAGATGCGTTCCTTTTAAGAAAACAAAGGTGTTTGTGGATATAGTCGGTGTTATCGGGGTGGAGGAAGTGTTGAAATGCAAGACCTCGCAAATTAGCGATCGTATTCGACGGTTGATGAATAAAGCGTTAAAGCCATAATATTTCATAATCAAGTCTATGACTTGATTATCAGCTTGGCGGAAAACCGACCAACGGGAGGTTTTTCGACAAGCTGAGAGCGGCGAAATCAATCACCGCTCCCTTTACCGATATTAAAAAAATATCACTCTTTTATTTTATAATTAGCCCCGGGACAACATTCAACAATGCCATCCATTTCAAGCTCCAGCAAGTAAAGCGATATATCGTCGGGGGAGATATTGCAGCCTGCGGTGATATTTTCCAGCTGCTGTTTGCCGTTTTCGCTGAGGAACCGATAGATCCTTCTGTATTCGGGTTCTCTTGAATCAAAATCGTATTTTGCCGCAGCGGCTTCACCTGTACGGCTTACGGCCTTTTCCTTTTTGGGCTTGCTTACGGTTCTTTTCAACGCCGTGATTTTGGCGGGAGATCCGTTATCGTAAAAGTCCTCGGGTTCGTTTTCGTTTACAATGGAGAAATGATATTCGGGCGTCAGCTGATATTTGCACTGAATGCTTTCGGTCAGCTCGCTGCGGGAATTGTTGATCACATCAAATGCGTCGAACAGCGGTATTGCGCCTTCTCTCAGGTATTTTACCACGCCGTAATATTCGGGAGAAAAGAGGTTGTGGGGCGGCACGCAGTATAGATCTCTGCCCAAATTGACCGTGTGCTCCGCAGTGATAAGCGAGCCGCTGTGCTCACTTGCCTGAAAAACCATTGTGCCCACCGAAAGCCCTGCAATAATGCGGTTCCTTTCATGAAAATAATTCCGCACTACCCCTGCGTCGGGCAGCAGCTCGCTTATGCAGGCGCCGCCAAGCTCATATATGCGCTCTCTTGTTTTTAAGCTTTCCTTCGGGTATTCCACGTTTAATCCGCAGGCAAGAACGCCGATGGTTTTCCCGCCTGCATTGATCGCCGCATTGTGGACTAAATGGTCGACGCCCTCCGCCATGCCGCTGACAAGCACGGCTCCTATCCCGGCAATATCGGTGCAGATCGCATCGGTGATCCTTGCGGTGTACATGGTGGGATTTCTCGAACCGACTCCCGAAATGCAAAACTCGTTGTTCAATCCCTTTAGATTACCCTTGTAAAAAAGCAAGATAGGCGGAGAATAGATGTTTTGCAGTCTGTAGGGATAGTCCCCGTCTCCTATCGTCATTATGCTTATGCCGTCCCTTTGGCATTTGTCCAGTATTCGGCGGCATTCGTCCAGATCCGTCTCCTCGCACCTTTCCCTTTCCTTGAGAGATAAAAACCTGCGATCCTTTTCCTCCTTAAATATGCGGTATGCTTCCTTCGGAGAACCGTAACGCTCGATAAAGCGGGAAGCCTTGGGATTAGCAGCGCCCATTGCCGTTTGAAGCCACAAATAATACTCTTCCATGTTTTTTATCTCCTAAAAATAATAAAAGGAATTTATAAAGCTACAGCCCTGTTTATGGCTTGTACTCATGGTACAAAACGCTCCATGCAAAGCAAACCGAATACAGGGCTGAATTTACGGCAATTGCCAAAATCGGTCATTTACCGCAACATTTAATTGAACTTAACTTAATTGAACTAAATTGAACTGCGTTCAGCTTTTGCTTTCGTTATCCTCTTTCCTGATCTGAACGCGGCGGATCTTTCCGCTGATGGTTTTGGGCAGCTCCTCCACAAATTCCACAATTCGGGGATATTTGTAAGGCGCAGTGTTCTTTTTAACGTGATTTTGAAGCTCCTTTTTAAGCTCCTCGCTGGCGGTGTAGCCCTTGGCAAGAACCACGGTGGCCTTTACCACCTGACCCCTGATAGGATCGGGAGCGCCTGTAACGGCACATTCCAGTACGGCGGGGTGAGTGATGAGCACGCTTTCAATCTCAAAGGGTCCGATACGGTAGCCGCTGGCTTTAATAACGTCGTCGTTTCTTCCCACATACCAGAAGTAGCCGTCCTCGTCCTTCCAAGCGGTGTCGCATGTATGATACAGTCCGTCATGCCAAACCTCGTCCGTAAGCTCCTTGTTTTTGTAATAGCAGTCGAAAAGACCGTCCTTGCCTCTTTCGGCTCTTACAACGATCTCTCCCACCTCACCGACGGGTACGGGATTTCCGTCGTCGTCCACAATATCCACATCGTAAAGGGGCGTGGGCTTGCCCATAGAACCGGGACGGGGAGCCATGCCCACCAAATTGCCCAACAGAGCGGTAGATTCAGTCTGCCCGAAGGCCTCCATAAGCTTTAAGCCCGTAAATTCCTGCCATCTGTAAAATACCTCGGGATTAAGAGCCTCGCCTGCAATGGTAGAGTACTTAAGACTGCTCAGATCGTAGTCCTTAAGGCCCTCCTTGATAAAGAACCTGAACATTGTGGGAGGCGCACAGAAGGAGGTGATCTTGTAGTCCTGCATTATTTTCAGCATATCCGCAGGAACAAATTTATCGAAGTCATAAACCATTACGCAGCTGCCCAGCGACATTTGTCCGTAAAGCTTGCCCCAAGCCGCCTTGCCCCAGCCCGTATCGGAAATGGTAAGATGCAGTCCGTTGGGATCGACGTTTTGCCAGTGCTTGGCTGTTTGGATATGAGCGATCGCATACTTGTGGTTTTGCACCACCATTTTGGGATAGCCGGTAGTGCCGCTGGTAAAGTAAAGCAGCATTATATCGTTGCAGTCGGTCTGTACCCGCTCCATGGTATCGGGCTGCTTTTTGATCTCCTCGTCAAAATCCAGCCAATCGCCGTCGGCTCCGCCTCTGCATACAAACTTTGCGTTAAATTTCCAGTCAAGCTCCTTTTGCGCCTCGTCAACATACATTTTTACCTCGGGATTGTCGTGGGTGCAAATAACAGCCTTTACTCCCGCCTGCTCGAAGCGGTAGGTAAAATCATGGGTGGTAAGCAGATGTGTAGCGGGAATGGCGATAGCGCCCAATTTAATAAGCCCGATGATCGCATACCAGAATTGATAATTTCTTTTCAGCACCAAAAGCACCATATCGCCTTTTTTAATGCCTTTGGAGGCAAAAAGGTTGGCAGCCTGAGTGGAAAGCTTTGATAATTCCCCGTAAGTAATATCTCTCTTTTCGCCCTTAACGTTTACCCACTTTAAAGCGGGGCGGTCAGGCTCCAGCTCTCCGAATTTATCGATAATATCGTAACCGAAGTTGTAGTTGTCGGGGCAGCATATCTCAAATTTATTTAAAATTCCGTTTTCGTCCCAACCCTCCTTGACGAATTTTTTGTAATAGTCGATTACCTGTTCCATTTACATTGTCCCTCTCTTTGTACTATTATATAAGAACCGCTAAAAATTTGCAGTCAGCGCCGCCGTATGCGATCATGCCGTGAGGGTTCTTGCTGTTGTAGTAAATGCAGTCGCCCTCGCTTAAAATTTCCTCATGGTCGTTGATGATGAATTTCAACTGTCCCGAAAGGATATAGTCCATTTCCTGTCCGTCGTGAACGGAGAGATGAATGGGCTTGTTCTGCTCCTCCTCGGAGTAGGGTGCTTCAACGATAAGCGGCTCTATGTTTTTGTTTTTGAAAAGGTAAGCGATATGCTGATAGGTAAAGCCGATCCTTCTTTCGATGGGAAGCCCTTGATCTTTTCTTACCAAGGAATAGGTTTGAAGCTTAGGCTCAACGCCGGTGAGCAATTCGATCATTTCGATGCCGAGAGCCTCCGCACAGGCATTTAAGAAGGAGAGAGAAAAATCCTGCTCTCCGTTTTCCAGACTTGTATATTCCTCAACGGTGGTACTTGTGCGCTCCGCCATAAATTCGGGGCTTATGTCCAAGTACTCTCTTGTGGCTTTAAGTCTGGAGGATACCTCTTTGATGTTGTAGTTCATTATTTACCTCCGATAAAAATATATTAACAATGCTGCACTAAACTATAGAAGCATAATACCTTTCAAGTATACCACACTTTGACTGTTAATTCAACCGATTTTTTTACTTTTGCATAAATCTTTTAAACAGCATGTGCTGCACATAGGCTTTCTTGCATTGCATACCAGTCTGCCGTGCCAAACAAGTCTGTGGCAAAGACCCAAGCCCTCCTTAGCGGGAACGATCGCCCTTAGCTGCTTTTCCACCTTAACGGCGTCCTTGCCCTCGGCAAGCCCCAGCTTGTTGGAAAGGCGGATAACGTGTGTGTCGCACACAAAGGCGGTTTTGCCGTAAAGCTCTCCTACAATGAGGTTGGCGGTCTTTCTGCCCACTCCCGCCAACTTGGTCAGCTCCTCCACCGTATCGGGGACGGCATCGCAGTAATCCTCATGAAGCTGCTTGCACATTTTTACAATATCTCTCGCCTTTGTCTGAAAAAGTCCGCAGGAATGTATGTATTCGGACACCTCCGCCTCGTCGGCGTCGGCAAAGTCCTTTATGGTGGGAAACCGTTCAAACAGTGCGGGAGTGACTTTATTTACCCGCACGTCGGTGCACTGCGCCGAAAGTCTTGTTGCTATCAGCAGCTCATGGGGCTTTTGATAGGTCAAAGCGCATTTTACCTCGGGATATTGGATTTTAAGGGCTTCTATAATTTTTTCTGCCAAAATTTTTTTAGTCATTCTCGATCCCTTTACGAAATTTTGATACATACTATATATTATAATATAAAAATTCATTTTGTCAATATTTTGAAATAATTTTAAAAAAAGTATTGACAATAGGCACATTTTTTGTTATAATATCAACGTTGTAATTTACCGGTCAATGATCCACTAGCTCAGGCGGCAGAGCACCTGCCTTTTAAGCAGGGTGTCCCGGGTTCGATTCCCGGGTGGATCACCAAGCGGCTCAGCCGCATTATATGAGGAATTTAAAGCAATTCCGATAATTGCGCCAATAGCTCAGTTGGTTAGAGCAACCGGCTCATAACCGGTTGGTCCGGGGTTCGAGTCCCTGTTGGCGCACCAACCCGAATGGGCAGCCGATATGCCGTTAGCTTGTCTTGTATCGCCGACCCGTTTTCAAAACGGAGCTTTAAGTTCCGAAAAACAGGGGTGTGGTTCAATGGTAGAATAGGGGTCTCCAAAACCTTTGACGTGGGTTCGATTCCTACCACCCCTGCCACATCTTTTGGAAAAACCGCAGCTTCGGCTGCGGTTTTTTGCAAAAGGGAAAT
>JAMPBF010000053.1 GCA_023666805.1 Bacillota bacterium | reverse complement strand
TTGGAAAAACCGCAGCTTCGGCTGCGGTTTTTTGCAAAAGGGAAACGGCTTCGTCACCGCCCAAAGCGCTGCATGACGCAGCGCACTAAGCGGTTACCGAAAAACACCGAAAAATTGAGAGTGTGCTTTCCCGCAATGCAGTGATAGCTTTTATCTGCTTTCCGAAAATCTTTTTTTGTAACGATGTCACAATCAAAACCACACTAATTGCGGCGATTGAACTTGTTATTGTGCCTTATTATTAAAGCTGTTGACAGCAGACAGCCTGTTCATTGCCATAGTATACTCATTCGTTGTATTGAGCCTTATACTTGTGGTCGGAAAAATAAAAAAACGTTATAGAGTTACTGATGTATTCATAGCTTGACACGGATTATCAAATTCGGTATAATAATATCATAAGAAGAAAAATAAAACCGTCAAGAAAGGAAAACACTATGAAAAAAATAAAATGCTCACTGCTTAGCTTGGCGCTTCTTATGACATCAATTACATCGACAGCCTGTTCGGATTCTGCTTTCTCAGTCGGTGAGGATATAGTGATGAAACACCATGAAGAGCGGATAGAATATAACATTGACGACGCTCACCAAATAAAATTATATGACGGAAATTTGTACGCAATACCCATGGATTACGATGAAGAAGCCTTGGAAATGAAGGAAGCAAGGGTCAGGGTGTTCGATGACAGCGGCGAAGAAATACGGGAGATTATCCTAAAGGATATATATAACTTAGCCTGCTTCGATATCAGCGATGATGTTATATATTTGGTTGTCGAAGATACCGGACTGTCCGAGGAAACGGATGAATGGGGACACACTGTGGATTTATACTCGGCTGATATAAACACGGGGGAAACCGAGAGGTTGTATAGCTTTCCCGGTCTTGCCGACAAGTTTTATGCGATGAGCAAAATCAGGGTGACGGGCGATAAGGTTTACTGGTTGGGAGTAAAAGATGATTATGCGTCCTTTTCCGACACGGTACAGCTGAAAAGCGATTATTCCGTCGGCTTCACCTATGGGGGGTACGCCGTCGGCTGCTATGATATGAGCAGCGGTGAAAATACCGTAAGCAATATACCCTATCCCGTTTCCTTCTCCGAACGGAATGGGAAAGCGGTAGTTTACGGATATGAAAAGGATGTGGGCTATTGCTTCTATGATTTTACCGATGAAAGCGTTCTGTGTTCTACCAATAAGCTTTACGGTATGACGGATTTCGAGTTAATAAACGACGATCTGGACTTTGTATTTACAGCGAATAACTATAACGACACATTGTCCTTCAGCGGACTTGACGATACAAGCGGAGTTATACAATTGGACGATAATCTCACTGTGACGAACGTTTCGGCTGAGGGGGAGCATGTATGTGTAACGTCCTATGTAAACGCTTTTTCCAATAAGGTTTATAAATATTCAGCCGATGTCAGCACTGCTGACCCTCCCATCAGAGTTATTACCTCCTTGGCGGATAATCTGATAAATCCGTTATTCGGCTGCGGTTATCAGATCAAAACCGATATGCTTGAAGACGACGACTTTGTTCTTACGGTTTTGTCACTGGACAAAAGCTATGACTTGGTAATGGTGGATACAAATTCAACCTATTCAAGCAACATAAGGAATAAGGGCAGCTTTTACCCTCTTAACGATGTGCCCGGAGTGAAGGAGTACATAGACAGCTGCTTCCCCTTTATACAGGAAGCCGCCACAGATGAAAACGGAGACATATGGATGCTGCCTGTTGACACTTCGGCGCTTGCTTTTGTGTACAACCAAAAGAATTGCGAGGATATTGGCATTACCTTCCCTAAGGATATAGAGAAATTTTTCGGCGAAACGGAAAATATCTCGGGATATTACGATTGCTTCAAATATTATCTGCTGTATTCGCTGTTAAATTCCTATCTCGCCGAAAACGACAGCTTTAATACCGATACCTTCCGACAGCTTGCCGCCGTTATAAGAGAAAACAACAGCGCCGAAATTTTTAACGGTGATAACGGGCTCCTTACTTCCGCCTTGAATTTTCACAAAACAAATGCTTTGAGCGAAATTAAGATTCCGGGAAGCTCTTACTATGAAGATGTTTATGAAAAAATGCTTTTTACCACTGTAAATGAATTATCTCTCCAGCAGGATCTTGTGGGTGATGAAAATCTTCTTGCCGCCGCTATGCCATCGGTAAGCGAAAAAAATATCGCCACATGTATGTTTATCTGCGTTAATCCATATTCGGAACACCTTGAAGAAGCGCTGCTCTTTATAGAAAGAATGGCGTCCCGACTTGCAAATACGGAAAACAGCTTTGCTTTGACGGATAAAAGCACCTACAGCGGCGATTCTTATACTCAAAGCCTTTACAGCATATACGAAAATGCGGAGATAACCTTTAACATACCTTGGGATATCTATTACGGCGATTTTCTGAATTATATGGAGGGCAATACCGAGCTTGAGGATTTTATAGCAGAGGCTGACAGAAAATTATCGGCTTATTTAAATGAATAGGGTATAAGTTAATAAGTTTTAAAAAGCATAATTTGAAGGAGATACAGACATGATAAAAAAATTTGTATCGTTGATCCTGATTTGCGGTTTAGCTTTAACAGCCTGCACAAATTCAGGCGGAGATGATACAGTTCAATCGGAAACGACCCTCGGAACATCGGAAAAAATTATCGAAACCGAAGCCGACGATACTGTCATAGAGTCGAAAACGGAAACCGAAAATGCACCTCTCGAATTTACGGGAATAGATATTCCGGATGAAACACCGGAGAGCTCTCCTACTTACAGCACTTCTATGAAATTTCATACCTTCTGCTACAGTGAAGACATGGTTTATTTTTCTGATTTTAGCCGCGGCTGGAAACTGTATTCATATGACGGAGAGAATGTAAGCTTAATTGTGGATAAAAAGGTTCACTATTTATTTTATTTTGACAAATGCATTTATTTTCTCTCGGACAGAAACGTAGGTTATTACGACTACCATATTGACGGAATTCTTTATAAATATGATATTGAAAGCGGAGATGTCACAAAGCTGACAGATGAAAACGTACATGCTCCTCGGACCGATGAAACGGGAATATATTATTCAAAGGAATATGAGGGTAAATATTACGTATACAGGCTCGATGAGGAAAGCGGCGAAGAAGAACGTTTATATGAAGGATATTCCTACTATCGCGCAGGCGATTATGTAATTTCAAGGGAGGCTATCGGGAAAAAAGGAGAAGATGAGGTATACGATTACTATTTGCTGAAAAATGATGAGAAGATCTGCTTTATATCGGGAACTACTATATTTTATGATTTGATTTACGGCGGAGTTTTTTATTATATGGATTGGGATTTAGAAATGCATGCCGTCGATCTCAGAACAGGAGAATGTTTTAACCCGCCATTAACCAATTTTGTTATACTGAACAATGAAATGTATTATTGTGATTATGATCAGTGGGGCGGACTCAGTCTGTTTCATTGGCAGGAGGGAGAAGCCGAATTGATGTATACGATCGGTATTAATCTTCCTTTTGATAATTATAGAGGAAACTGGGAGGATCATGACATAAACGGTTATTTCATATACGGTTTATATAATGTGTATTCCGACGGCAAATCGCTGTATGTCTATGTTTGTCCACCAGACGGCAACTTTTCGGAATTGCATTTAGGTAAGATAGAACCGTTAAATGACGGTTCCGGGGATTATGTACTGACTATGATCAGTTGAATCGATTGTTGATTCAATGCTATGTGATGAACAAAAACAAGGAGACAAAATGAGATTCGACAACGCTAACGGTAAAAAGAACAGACGCCTTAAATGGAACGCCAAATGCAAGCTCTGCCTTATCCCCAGTTTGGTGGGCACCGCAGTATTTTTCGTGATTCCGTTTATCCGCATACTCTACTATTCCCTTATCGACAACCAGTTCAGACGGAATTTTGTGGGGCTTGACAACTATATAAAAACCCTGTCCAACGAATATTTTCGGCTTGCTTTAAAAAATTCCCTTCTGCTGATAGTGATAGCCGTGCCTATACTGATAATACTTGCCCTGATAATATCCCTTGTGCTCTCCTACGGCATAAACCGGGTACGAAAAACAAGGGCGGCTTTTATACTCCCCATGGTTATCCCTACTGCAAGCATTGTGCTGCTCTGGCGCAGCGTTTTTGCGGAGAATACTACCGTGCTTCCCGTTTATTTGTTGTTTATCTGGAAAAATATCGGTATTTGCATAGTTTTGCTTACCGCCGCATTTACTTCGATAGACGGCGCTCTGTTTGAAGCGGCAAGGCTTGACGGAGCGGGGAATTTTACAATGCACAGAAGAATAACAATACCGCTGATAATGCCCACCGTTTTCTTCGTAACGCTGCTTTCTATCGTCAACAGCTTCAAAATATTCAAGGAAAGCTATTTATTTTACGGCACAAATTATCCTCCCGACCATAGCTATACATTGCAATATTACATGAACAACAATTTTTTGAAGCTGGATTATCAAAGCCTTGCCGCCTCTGCGATCTTGACTTCGATCATCGTATTCGGTATAGTGATGGGGGGAATGGCGCTGCAAAGGAGATACAGACGATGAAAAAGCTTCTCGGTGTGATTATTTCGCTGATTGCTGTTATATTTTTGCTGCCTGTTGCCGCCACGGTCCTTTTTTCGTTTTTGCCAAGGGGCGGATTATCGCTGCAAGGCTATGCCGATTTGCTTTTTGACTGTTTTGTGTTTTACCCGATGTTTTGGAACAGCGTGATTTACGCTTTGGCGATAACTGCGGCACAGCTTATTGTGATTATCCCCTGCGCCTTCGGGTTTTCTCAGGCAAAATTCAAGGGCAAGGGTGCGCTGCTTGTGTTTTACATAGTGCTTATGATGATGCCGTTACAGGTAACGATTTTGCCAAACTATATAGGCTTGCGGGATATGAATTTAATCGATACGCCCTACGGAATTATTCTCCCAATGATTTTCAGTCCTTTCGGAGTTGTTGTAATGCACCAGTATATGAAAAGCATTGACGGCTCGGTGATAGAGGCTATGCGGATTGAAACCAACTCGATTTTTCGCATATTGCTCACAGCCGTTATTCCGCAGCTAAAGGTCTGCATTTTTGCAGTGATACTTTTTGTATTTGCGGATTGCTGGAATATGGTGGAGCAGCCTATGCTGTTTTTAAAGGACGATAATTTAAAAACCCTTTCGGTATTTATTGCCGATTCGGAAAAATATGAAGGCTCGGTGCTGTTTCCCGCAGCGGTGATTTTCTTGATACCCGTGTTTATTTTATATTTGTTTTTCAATGAGAATTTGGAAAAAGGACTTACCTTGGGGGAGCTGTCATGAAAAAAACACTGCTTGTCATTACCGTGATATTTTTTTCCGCAATGCTGATTTTAACGGTTTTTGCGGAGGATATACACAATTCTTCTTTGCCAAGGGTTACGGCGTCGCAACCGGAGCAAAGGTATTTTCCCTATGAATACACCGACGAAAACGGCAATGCTCAAACAGGGTCGGTGCAAAAAACCGCTGTTCCCAAAGCATTGTCGGAGCAGGGAGTGTATGTTATCTATTCCGCAGAGAAAAACGGCACGGTACGCAGCTTTGTAAGGCTTGCCGATGTGGTGACGGGTGAGGAGAAGGACGGGTATGTTGAGATAATTTCGGGTATTACGCTGATGGATAGGATCGTAACGGAAAGCTCTGCCGAGCTGTATGACGGGGCAGAGGTGGCGATGAAATGAGACAAATATTTGCGGATTTCTTTCTGCAGTTTTTTTATTGGCTGAATTTGGGGAACTGTTACGTTTACATGTTTTATTTTTCAGAGCCAAGGCGTCTCCTAATACACTCCCAACGAACCGGGATCGTATTTTTACGTTTATTTCCCAAAAATCTATTCGGCAACAATTCCACCATCTAATTGTTACTAAATGCCCACAAACGGCTGTACAAATCCGTTTGTGGGCATAAACCTTGTAAAAAACCGAAATGCGGATGCATAAATTTTTTCGACATAAAACCGGTATTGATCCCGTTGTCGGTGCAGCCGCTTGACATAATGCACAGGCTTGTTCTTGACTTTGACTTTTTAAACTGATATAATAACAGCAGTGTAATAAATTTACGGTTAAATGCAAATTAAATTAGAGGGGCGGGCGGTTTGTATGAATGATACTGAAATTAAATCTACTATATCGGAAAAGCTTGCGGAAATTGAAGCGGCGGAGAATGTCAAAATACTGCATTGTGTTGAATCGGGCAGCCGTGCTTGGGGCTTCGCTTCTTCCGACAGCGATTATGATGTACGATTTATTTATGTCCGCAAGCCCGAATTTTATCTTAAATTGGAAAAAACCTCCGATGTAATAGAATGGCAGCTGGATAATGTATTTGATATAAACGGTTGGGATATTCAAAAGGCTTTTCGGCTTCTCCATAAATCAAATATGACTCTTTTCGAGTGGGATAGATCTCCGATAGTATACAAAACCTCGGACGAATGGCTGTTGATAAGAGAAATTATGGACAAATATTTTATTGTTAAAATGGGATTATACCACTATTTGAATATGGCTGAAAGAAATTTCGGCGAGTATCTTACTGCCGATGAAGTAAAGCTGAAAAAGTATTTTTACGCACTTCGTCCGATTCTTGCCTGCCGATGGATCAAGGATAAGGAAACACCTCCGCCCGTTTTATTTTCCGAGCTGGTAAAAAGCGAGTTGGATGCGGATATGCTTCCCATTGTTAATGACCTTATCGATACGAAAATACACACACCCGAAATCGGTGTGGGAAAAAGAATAGATGCTCTCAACAGTTATATTGAAAAAAACATCGCAGAAATTAGAGCGGGCATTGAAAGCTGCAAGACAAAAATAAATCACTGGGAAGAGCTTGATCGGTTATTTTGCCGGCTTGTAGGTATATAGGACAAGCGATAACTATATTGCTTCGATTGGGAACAACGGCTTGATTTTGAATTAGTATTAGAGCGGTCAAATGGAGCAGACTGTAAATCCCCTGCTTCGGCTTCTGCGGTTTGAGCCAAGCGTTTTTTGCAAACGGAAAACGGCTCGCCGCCCCACGGAGGCGGTAAGTGACCGCCCAAAGACTTGCTGCGGACGCCAAATCAACAGGAGTTGTTGTGTGCATACTGCGCTTGTGTAATGCTGCGCAAATAATGCTTGATATTAATTGACCGGAGGAAAACAGATGAAGATTGGATTGGTTCTGGAAGGCGGCGCTATGCGGGGAATGTATACGGCAGGCGTTCTTGACATGTTTTTGGAGCACGGCATCGTCTTCGACTGTATTGTGGGCGTTTCGGCGGGTGCGCTTTTCGGAGTTAATTATCTGTCGGAGCAAAGCGGACGTGTTATCAGGTACAATAAGCGCTTTAACCGAGATAAAAATTATATGGGTCTTTTGCCTTTGCTGCGGGAGGGTAATATCTTTTCCACAAAGTATGCTTATGAAGACGTTCCCCATAGGCTCGACCCCTTTGACGACCTTAAGTACAAGCAATCCGACGTTCCTTTTTACGCTGTGCTGACAGACGTGAAAAGCGGTATGCCTAAATATATTCGGATCCGCAGCGTGTTTGAGCAAATGGATACGCTGCGCGCCTCCGGCTCTATGCCCTTTGTGTCAAAGCCTGTCCCCATTGACGGCGGCTTGTATCTTGACGGAGGAATATCGGACAGCATACCCTTTCGGTGGCTTTTAAACAACGGCTGTGATAAGCTGACCGTTATTTTGACGCGAGACACGGAATACCGCAAGAAGCCTATGCCGAAAATTCTCGCCAACAGCTGCAAACGGAAATATCCCCGCATTGCGGAGTGCCTTTCGGAAAGGCATATATCGTACAACCGAAATATCGAAGAGCTGAATAATTTGGAAAAGGAGGGCAAGGCGTTTATTATCCGCCCTTCTGAGCCGATCAAAATCAGCAGGATCGAAAAAGATCCGCAAAAGCTTCAGGCGGTTTACGATCTCGGCAAAAAGGATTTTAAAGCCGTGTCGGACAGTCTGAAGGCGTTTATCGCAAAAAAAGAATGATTTATGCACATTCCGTATTGACATTTGCGCCAATCGGAATTATAATGTACTCATAAAAGCATATCGGGCTGTCCTTGTGAGCAAAACCCTGTTTGTCGGACGCAGGCTCGATATTTGCAAATTTAACGGCGAAGAAATCGGCAGAATGGAGAGCGTTATGAAAAAGCTTTATTTTATTACCGGAAGTCAGGATCTATACGGTGAGGAGACCTTGGCACAGGCTGAAAGAGACAGCAGAGAAATGGTTCTTTTTTTAAATGAAAGACTGAAGGACATAGCCGTTCTTGAGCACACCCCTATCGTAAAAACAGCGGCAGAGGCGGAGGGACTCTGCGTAAAAGCCTCCTCGGACGGGGAATGTATAGGCGTTATTATGTGGATGCATACCTTTTCCCCCGCTAAGATGTGGATAAGAGCCTTGCAATCTTTAAAAAAGCCTATGCTGCACCTGCACACTCAGTTTAACGAAAAGCTTCCGTATGACAGCATTGACATGGATTTTATGAATCTGAACCAATCCGCTCACGGCGACAGGGAGTTTGGATTTATCTGCACCCGTCTCGGCGTTAAGCGGGAGGTCGTTGCGGGCTACTACAAGCATGAAGAGGTCATTCGCCGTCTTCGCAGCTTTGCGCATGCGGCTGCTGCGGTCGATTTCGGCAGGACTATGCGGGTGGCAATGTTCGGAAACAATATGCGGGACGTTGCCGTAACTGACGGCGATCGGGTGGAAAGCGAGATAAAATACGGCTGGAACGTGAATTATTACGGAATAGGCGATTTGATCGATCTGGCAAACGGCGTTGAAGAGGACGAGATCGACGGCAAAATGAAGGAATATTCCGAAAAATATTATATGGATACCGACAATATCTCAGCCGTAAGAGAGCAGGCCAAATATGAGGTCGCTTTGTGCAAATTCATTGAAAAAGAAAAGATCTCCGCCTTTACCGATACTTTCCAAGATCTGCACGGCTTAAATCAGCTTCCGGGAATTTCCGTGCAGAACATTATGGCGAAAGGGATAGGCTTCGGACCGGAGGGCGATTATAAAACCGCAGCTCTCGGAGCGGTCCTGCAAAAAATGGCGGAGGGCAGAGAGGGCTCCACCGGTTTTATGGAGGATTATACCTATGACCTTACCGACGGAGAAGAGCTGGAGCTTGCTGCGCACATGCTTGAGGTATCTCCTGTTTTTGCTGCCGAAAAGCCCAAAATTCAGGTTCACCCTCTCGGAATAGGGGGTAAATCCGATCCTGCCCGTCTTGTCTTTGACGGAATTTCGGGAGAGGGGATAGCCGTATCCATGGTGGATATGGGAAACCGCTTCCGTCTTATATGTGCGGAAATCACTCTTGTAAAGCAGCCCGAGCCGATGCCTAAGCTGCCTGTGGCAAGACTTATGTGGAAGATAAAGCCGAGCTTCGCAACAGGCGCTGCGGCATGGATATATGCGGGAGGAGCACACCACGCAGTGGTATCCACCGCTCTCACCGCCGAGGACGTGAGGCTTTTTGCAAAAATGACCGATACCGAGCTTGTAATTATAGATGAAAAGACCGAGCTCAATCAGTTTGAGCAGCAGCTTGCAATGCTTGACGCATTATCGGGTTTAAAGAGGTGATTTTGTGACTGTAAATGAAAAAATACGGCAGGGCAAAATTTATCTCGGTATTGAGCTTGGCTCTACCAGAATCAAAGCCACTCTTACGGACGATACGTTTTCGCCTGTGGCAAGCGGATCCCACAACTGGGAAAATCGTTTGGAGAACGGCTATTGGACTTATTCCCTCGAAGATATTCACGGCGGCGTCAAGAGCTGCTACGCCGACTTGAAAAAGAACGTCTCGGAAAAGTACGGAGTTACCGTCGAAAAAATTGCCGCTATCGGAATATCCGCCATGATGCACGGATATATGGCTTTTGACAAGGGCGGCAGGCTGCTTGTCCCATTCCGAACATGGCGCAATACCACTACCGAAAAAGCGGCTTCCGAGCTTACCGAGCTTTTTGGCTTCAATATTCCTCAGCGCTGGAGCATTGCTCACCTTTACCAAGCCGTTTTAAACGGAGAGCCTCATCTTTCCGAGATCGGCAGCATTAACACGCTTGCGGGATATATTCATTATCTGCTGACGGGAAAAAGAATTTTGGGCATAGGCGATGCGTCGGGAATGTTTCCCATAGACGGCGGCAAATTTAACGAAGCAATGCTGGATAAATTCAGCGCAGCGGCTTCCCGGCACGGTTTTAATAAGGATATACGCAGTCTTCTGCCCGAGATAATGACAGCGGGGGAAATAGGCGGCGCGCTTACAAAAGAGGGCGCATTGTTTCTCGACCCCGACGGCGATTTGCAGGAAGGAACGCCTCTTTGCCCTCCCGAGGGAGATGCGGGAACAGGAATGACGGCGACAAATTCCGTGCTTCCCAAAACGGGAAACATTTCGGCAGGCACCTCCGTTTTTTCGATGCTGGTGCTTGAAAAGCCCCTGAAAGGGGTGTATCCCGAGATCGATATTGTTACAACGCCCACAGGCGATCCCGTCGCTATGGTGCACTGCAACAACTGCTGCTCCGAGCTGGACGCTTGGGTAAAGCTTTTCGGCGAGGTTTTGAAGCTTTCGGGGCAGGATGTGAGCATGCCTGCATTGTATGATATGCTGTATAGACATTCCCTGAACGGAAGCGCAGACTGCGGCGGAATTGCCGCCTACAACTGTCTTTCCGGAGAACCCGTTATCAATGTTGACAGCGGCAGACCTATGTATTTTCGCACGCCCGACAGCAAAATGAATTTGGCAAATTTCTTCCGAGCCCAAATATATACCTCTGTGGCGGCGCTTAAATCGGGAATGGACATTTTATTCGGCAAGGAACAGGCGGCTGCCTGTCAGTTTGTCGGACACGGCGGTCTCTTCAAAACGGAGGGAGTAGCGCAGCAGTTTCTCGCCGATGCGCTGAACACTCCGATTTCGGTCATGAAAACGGCGGGAGAGGGCGGCTCGTGGGGCATAGCCCTGCTTGCGGCATATACGCTCTGCGGCAAGGGCAGGAACCTTGCGGACTGGCTTGACAGTCAGGTTTTCGCCGATATGGAAAAGAAAACCGCAATCCCCGACGAAAAGGGAAGCTGCGGCTTTAAAGAGTATATGAAGCTTTACAATGCCGGTCTGGCGGCGGAAAGAAAATTAGGAGATGTTTAACAATGCTTGAAAATATAAAGCAAGAGGTTCTTAAAGCAAATCTGATGCTGCCTAAGCACGGCTTGGTCACATTTACGTGGGGAAATGTCTCGCAGGCAGACAGAGAAAGCGGAATGCTTGTTATTAAGCCGTCGGGAGTTGAATACGAGGAAATGACTGCCGACGATATGGTGGTAGTGAGCCTCGAAACGGGGGAGACCGTTGAAGGAAAATACAAGCCCTCCAGCGATACGCCCACACATCTTGAGCTTTACCGCAGCTTCAAGGAAATTGGCGGTATATGCCATACTCACAGCCGCTGGGCAACGTCGTTTGCACAGGCGGGATCGGGGATCGTCCCGCTGGGCACGACCCACGGAGATTACTTTTACGGTGAAATTCCATGTACAAGGGCTATGACCGAGGCTGAGATACAAGGCGAATATGAAAAGGAAACGGGCACGGTGATAATAGAAGCCTTTAAAAATATCGATCCGTTGTCAATACCTGCGGTACTGGTAAAAAGCCACGGTCCGTTTACTTGGGGCAAAAGCGCAGAGGAAGCCGTTCATAACGCCGTTGTTTTGGAGGAAGCCGCATTTATGGCATACCATGCCCTTACGCTTACAAACGGACTTTCGCCAATATCTCAGGCTCTCCTCGATAAGCATTATTTAAGAAAGCACGGCAAAAACGCTTATTACGGTCAAGGCTGAGGCAATCCCACAAAAAAGACCCGCCCACAATCCGAATAGTCTGCTTTGCGATCCGTGCTTTTGTCGGAATACCGTAAAAACAACAAATAAAGCTGCGCAAAAGCCTTTGCACGCAAAAAGCGATTGATCGCCGCACTTGAACATATCCGTTACAGCTTGCTGCGGTTCACCCACAGGATCCCTGCCGCCAGCACAAAGGACAGGATATCGGCAGCGGGCTGAACGATATACAGCCCGAAATCTCCCAGCACCGTTCCCAAGGCGAACAGCAAGGGAATATAGAAAAAGCCCTGCCTTGCCGTTGAAATGATCAGCGAGGTCATATATTTGCCGCAGTTTTGCATATACATGCTCGACACCGCATAAAAGGCAAGAAACGGAAAGGATATGCACTGATACCGCAGGATC
Organism: Bacillota bacterium; assembly: GCA_023666805.1. Lineage (GTDB taxonomy): Bacteria > Bacillota > Clostridia > Oscillospirales > Ruminococcaceae > Ruminiclostridium_E. Next base: position 2,066 of record JAMPBF010000053.1, on the reverse strand, counting down.
ACCGACCCGATGCGTATTACCTCCTCATCAGGTGAAAGTATTTCCGCAAGAGACTTTGCAAACACGGCGCAGACTATTGCCGCCGCCGTCATAAATACCGTACCTATACCGACCGTAAGGCGGAACGCCTTTTTTACGCGGTCGTATTTTTTTGCCCCGTAGTTCATGGCGCATATGGGCTGAAAGCCCTGTCCGAAGCCGATCATTGCCATATACCCCAGCGACGCCACCCTCGACGAAACGGTAAACGCCGCAATGGTAGCCTCTCCGAAATCGGCGGCGGCAACATTGAGCAGGACGGATGCAATGCTTGTTATTGCCTGACGGGAAAAATTGGGCGCTCCTCCCGCAAGTATATGATACAGCCTGCCCCCGCCCAAATTGCAGTTGTTAAATTTTACGGGAATGTTTCCGTGCCTGTAGGAAAGAAACGTCAGCACCGCAGCGCCGACGATCTGCCCTATCAGTGTTGCAAGCCCTGCGCCGAGCATTTCCGTGCGAAAAAGAATAATCAGCACGGGGTCGAGGATTATATTCGTCATTATTCCCGCCAGCAAGCCCAACATTCCGTCCTTAACGTTTCCGCAAAGTCTAAGCTGGTTGTACACCGTTGTGGCGAATAAGGAAAAAGGAACGGATATGAGCATTACTCTAAGATACTGAACGGTGTATTTCATAAGGCTCTCCGAGGCGCTGCCGCCCAGCAGCGCCGCCAACGGCTCCACAAATATCAGCATCGGTATCATCAAAGCTATCCCCGTGACCGAAGCCAAAACCACTCCGTCGGAGGACACCGTCTCCGCCTCCCGATCATTCCCCTCTCCGAGCCTTCTTGACATAACGTTTCCGCTGCCGTAGCCGAACCAAAAGCCCAAAGCCTGTATAAACGAAACGAAGGCAAATACAATCCCTATCGCAGCGGTCATGCTTTTGTTATCCAACCGTCCTATCCAAAACGTGTCGGTGAGATTGTAGATCACGGTCACCAACATTCCGATTATAGTGGGAATTGCGGTTTTTATCAGCAGCGGCAAAAGCGGTGCGGTGATTATCCGCTCTCTGCGCTGCTCCTTCGTTTCTTTAGCCAACCTTTGTTACCTCTCCTTTTGAACCGTTTACGCATATCATGTCGCCGTCTTTGTAGCGCACTGTGGCGAGACCTACGCCAAGCACGGCGGGAATACCGTATTCTCGGGCGACAATAGCTGCATGGGACAAAGCCGCTCCCGTATCCGCCACCACCGCCGACGCCACCTTAAAAAGCGGCGTCCATTCGGGGTCGGTATAGGGGCAAACAAGAACGTCGCCCTTTTCCAGCTTGGAAAATTCCTCGGGACTGCGGACTATGCAGGCTCTGCCTACAGCTTCGCCGCTGCTGCCGCCTACTCCCGTCAATACTTCTCCCGCACCCTCGAATACGCAGAGCTTGCTGCGCTCCCAAACCTTTTCGGCAAGGGGGCGTTTTGCTTTTCGGCGGGAAATGATGTCTTTGTATTTATCGGAACAGCCCTCCTTGCACATTGCGATAAACTCGTCAAGAAACAGATATGCTATACCGTCCGCATAGTCCCCGCTTCCCGTACAGAGGAATGCGGTGCGCTCCAATATTCTTTTTGAATAATGGAAAACGGTTTCCCACTGATACTGACTTTCCTCTCTTGCAACATGAAAGGTGCGGATACAGTCTATCTGCTCCTTTATCTCGGGGAATTTTTTCTCTCCGCATACCTTCCGCACCTGCTCCATAAGCGGAGCGAATTTTTCCTCGTCGGGCGAGGCGGGATTGTTTATAAGCGGCTTTATTATGCTGATAAGACGGTCGGGGTCTTCGATAAAGGATTTTGCGTAAATGCAATAGCAGTTATAGTCGGATTTCATTCCGTGCTTTGCCATAAATTCCTCAAATTCCTCGGCAATATCGGGAAAGTCCCGGCAAATGCTTTGATAGCTGTCGCCTCTCAGCACCGCTGCTGAAAGGGCTTTATCGGAGCGTATTTTGTCCGCAAGCGCCCCGATGCTGCGGGTAACCACCACGGTTTTGTAATCGAGATTGCAGTAAAGATCAT
>JAMPBF010000052.1 GCA_023666805.1 Bacillota bacterium | reverse complement strand
TCTCATAATAAAGAAGGTAAAGCCTATCATAAGGGCTACCAATATGAGATAGGGCAAAAGGCTGGTGAAGAAGGAGTTGTCTGCTATTGCAATATAATCCTCCACCAAGGGCTTATCGGGATATTTTTCGTTGTATCTGTCCCGATAGGAGGTTCCGTCGGAGAAATCGCCGTACAGGTCGTTGATAAAAAGACTGGGGTAGGGGACGTTGTAGTTTCTTTCTATGTTGTCGCTCCTGAGCCTGTAGGTGAGCTTGCCCGAGTTTAAGTCCAGCGTGTATTCGCAGACCTCTAAATTGTCAAAATGCTCCATAACGGAGGAATAGGACTCCACCTCCGCCGGAGGCGTTAAAGACCTGAGCAGCGATATAAGACCCACGATAAGGAAAATTATGATAATTATATATATCAAAGTTCCTCTTTTTTTATTTTGCATAGAATGCCACCTTTCCTTGCCTTTAAATTTTTGTCACACAATCCTTGATTTTATTTACCTTCGTAAACCTCGCGCTTTAATACTCCGATATAAGGTAAATTTCTGTAATTTTGAGCATAATCCAAGCCGTAGCCCACCACAAATTCGTTTTCCACGTCAAAGCACTTGTAATCCGCATGGAAATCTATACTTCTCTGAACCTGCTTGTCCAAAAGGGTGCAGACCTTTACGGAAGCGGGTTTAAGCTCCGTTATCCTGCCGCATACCGTGCTGAGCGTCAGGGCGGTGTCCAAAATATCCTCCACCAAAATAATGTGTCTGCCCTCGACGCTTGTGCCCAAGGCGTGAGCAAGATCCTTGTCCATATCTATTGTGCCCGAAGAAGACGACTTTAAGCCGTAGGAACGGGCGGATAAAAAAGCAATTTGGCAGGGAATATCGATCGCTCTCATAAGATCCGCCATAAAAACAATGCTGCCCTTAAGTATTCCCACCAAAAGCGGGTTTTTGTCCCCGTAATCGGCGGAGATCTCCCGTCCCAGCTCGCCTACTCGGTTTTTGAGCTGCTCCTCGGAAAAAAGAATTCTTTCAACATCTTTATTCATTATAATGCCCTCTGATAGAAAATTAATGTCCGATAAAATTAATGTCCGATTTGATATTATTACATTATAGCATAAAAAGTATAAAAAAGCAAATAATTTTGTGAAAATTATGTGTAATTTACAAAAACATCGCCGCACTCTTTATTTGGGAGCGTTTTTATCCCTGTATTTTTGGGGAATAAGCTGTATTTCCGCTTTTCCCTTTTTTACTGCGGCGAACTTGTTTTTTTCAAGGTTGATCTTGCCTCTGCCGCTCCTTATGATCTCTGCTATCCCGTTTATCCTCAAAGCCGAGGGCTCGACGCCCTTTTCCTTCAGCATCAGCGATACAGCTCTGGTAAATATCGGCTTCGGAAGGGCAAGCAGAGCTTCCGTAAGATAGACCCCGTTTTCGATCCTTGCTTTGTCAAGGGCTTCCTTGGCCATGCCCTCAAGAAACAGGCTGTCCTCGATAAGCGAGCTTGTCATGCGGCTTATCCCCGCATGAAGAGAGGGATTGATCTCCGTCAGCCTGGGCATTACCTCCAGTCTTACCTTGTTTCTGGTGTAGGCGGTGGAAAGATTGGTCTTGTCCGTAACGTATTTCAAGCCGTTTTCGCAGATATAGCCCTCTATCTCCTCCCTTGTGCAAAAAAGCAGCGGTCTTATAATGTATTCCCTTTTCGGCGGAATGCCGCAAAGCCCCTTAAGCCCGGTACCTCTTAAGATATTCAGCAGCACGGTCTCGCTGTTGTCGCAGGCGTTGTGGGCGGTAGCCACCTTGGCGTTTAAGCTTTCGCTTATTTTCTTAAACGCATCGTATCTCAGCTCTCTCGCCTTTTCCTCGGTGCTTTGGTGCTTTTTCAGCTCGCCCGTTACATCGACGGAAAAGACCCTTATATCTACTCCCAAGCTTTCGCAGAGCTGTTGGGCAAAGGCTTGGTCGCCGTCGCTTTCCCTGCCTCTCAGGTTGTGGTTGATATGGCAGGCGTAAAGCTCGATGCCCAGCTCCTTTTCAAGCCTTTTCAGCCCGTGGAGCAGCGTTACGCTGTCCGCCCCGCCGCTGAGCCCCACAACTATGCGGTCGCCCGCTTCAAGCATATTGTAGGCGCTTACAGCCCTTAAAATTTTTTCCTCAACAATGCTCATAATTTTTCCTTGAAAATAATGAAATACGGCGGATCTATCAGCCGTGGGCAAAATCCACCCCGGTAAAGCGGGTGTACTGTCCGTCCCAATTCAACGGAACGGTATCGGTAGAGCCGTGGCGGTTTTTCGCCACTATACATTCGCAGGCGTTGGGATATTCCGCCTCCTTGTTATAATATCCGTCTCGGTACAAAAACATTACTATATCTGCATCCTGCTCGATAGAACCCGAATCTCTCAGATCCGACAGCATGGGACGCTTGTCCTGACGCGCCTCGGGGCTTCTTGAAAGCTGCGAAAGGCTGATAACGGGCACGTTCAGCTCCTTCGCCATAATTTTCAGATTTCGGGTGATCTCCGACATTTCAGCCACTCGGTTCCCGTCTCTTCTGCCTGTGGACATAAGCTGCAAATAGTCGATTATCACCAGTCCCAAATTCTTCATTCGTCTGAGCTTGGACTTGATCTCGCTGATGGAAACGGCTGTGGAATCGTCGATGTAAATTTCCACCCTTGACAGAACGTCCACCGCTTCCCCTATATCCTTCCACTTGTTGTCGGGTATCTGTCCCGTCCTCATCTCGTCGGAGTTGAGCCTTGCCTCGCTTTGCAGTATGCGCGCAGCAATCTGCTCCTTGGACATTTCGAGAGAAAATATGCATATTTTTTTGGAGGGGTAATTTTTCGCCACGTTAGCGGCAATGTTGGTGGCAAAGGAGGTCTTTCCCATGCCGGGGCGCGCGGCTATAAGTATAAAGTCCGAGGGATTTAAGCCGAAGATCACCTTGTCCAGCTTGTCGTAGGAGGTGCGCAGTCCGGAGCCCTTTGCGCTGTCGGGATCCTCCGCCAGCTCCGACAGAGCCTCCAGCTGCTGTGTTACCAAGGGCTTAATGTGAGTAAGTCCCCTCAGATCCCTTTCGTCCCGAATATCGTATATCTTCTTTTCCGCCAAGTCCAAAAGGGCTGACGCCTCCTCGGTGCCCGAAGCGGCAAGGTCGAAGATCTCCTTTGAGACTATCATCAGCTGCCTTGCCATATAGGAATCGACGATTATCTTAATGTAGTCCTGAAACATCGAAGGGGCGATAGCGTCGTTGGCAAGCTTTACAAGGTAGGTCTTAGCCTCGGTGCTACTTTCAAACACGCCCTGCCTTGTGGCGTTCTCCACCACGGTGACAATATCGATCTTTTGCCCCGCAATGTTCATTTGGTATATTACCGAAAACAGCTCCTGATGAAGCTGTACCTTAAAATGCTCGGGTCGGAGCTTTGCGGTGATCTCCGAGGTAAGGGAGGGATCCGCCAGTATCGAGCCTAAGATCGACTGCTCGGCGTCGAGATTATAGGGAAGATTTACATCGGTCAAATCGATGCCTGCCATAAAAAACACTCCTTTAACTGTTGCTTTGGCTTTTCGGGCTTCATTGGCAGCGCAGCGGAAAAGCGGTTTTCAAGATCGGGGTCAGTCTCCTGCTTCCTCCACCATAACGGTGAACTTGGCGGAAACGCCGTTATAAAGCTTTGCCTCTGCCTGATAGCCGCCGAAGGTCTTAATATCCCCGTTTACCGCTATCTTTCTTTTATCCACGTCGCAGTTGAACTGCTTTTTAAGCTGTGCGGCAATATCCTTGCCGGTGATAGAGCCGAAAAGCCGTCCGTTGGCGCCGCCCTTGGCTTTGATGTTGACGGTCTTTCCCTCTAATTTGGCTGCAAGCTCCTTGGCGCTTGCGATCTCCACGTCGAGCTTGTGCTGTGCGGACGCCTTCTGTCCCTCCAAAAGATTCATATTGGCGGCGTTGGCCTCTACCGCCAGCTTTTTCCCGATAAGGCAGTTTCTGGCATAGCCGTCCTTGACCTCCTTGATCTCGCCTTTTTTCCCCGTGCCTTTTACGTCCTCTAATAAAATAACCTTCATTTTTTTCGTCCTTTCCTTTTATGAAATGATGTTGTGCGATTATTCGGCGCTAACTCTTTCGCCGTTTATGGCTTTTTCGATAAGCTCCTTATAGCCGCCGTATTTTTCGTATAATTCCTCCAGCGTCATTTCTGCTTTGTCGATACCCTCGGGCTTGGAGGTGAACGTGCCCGTTGCTCCGTCCAAGGTTGTCCAGCCCACCATTGTTTCCTGCACTATGCCGCCCTTTTCGTCGCTGTCGTAAACGTTGGCGTTTAATCTGCCGAAGGGCAGCTCGGATCTTTCCGCAATAGGAATGATAAGCTCGTAAGCGTATTCGGCCGCAGCGGGAATTAAAAATTCCTCGTAGGTTCTTATATTTACCGCAATGCTGCCTCCCGCAGCGGAGACCGCAACGGCGTTTTCGTCCTCATGGAGCAGACATTCCGGCATTTTGCCCATTCTATTTTTAAAGGGGATTTTGCCCATTCTCTTCTTGATAAGATCTATCGTTTCCTCCGAGGTAAAGGGCTTTACTTCGTCTGCGAAATATTCGTAAAGCATATCTGCGGTGCAGTTTTCCGTCTTTTCGCCGTTTGTGCCGTCCACCAGCGTTCCCGTGATCCCGTCGCCGCTTCTCCAGGCAATCATGGTTTCGTCAATGATGTAGCCCTTGTCGTCCGTGTCGTAGGCGGAAATACTCAGCGTACCGTCGGAAAAGCCCGCCTGTTCAAGCGCTTTTTGATACAGCTCGCACATCTCAAAGGCTGCATTCGGTATATCCGAGGCTTCCTTAAGCCTTAAAAGCACCGAAGGGTTTCTGTCGGCGTTGATGCTGACCGACATGGAGGTCTCGTCGTAAAGTCTGTTTAGCGTCGCCTTGGAAATCTTTCCCGTAAAGTATCCGCCGACCTCCTGCAATTTTGCCGTAAGCTCGTCATTGCTGAGAGTGGTTGCCGCTTCGGCTGCGGCAGGCTCCGTCTCGGCGGCTGACGTTGAGGCCGCTGTGCTTTCCGCAACGGAGGCTTCGGGTGCGGCGGCTTCGGTTTCGGTCTGTGTTTGCGTTTGTGTTTCGCCGCCGTCCGAGCAGCCCGACAGCGCCGCTGTTATCAGGATAAAGGCGGTTATGGCCGCAATTGCTTTTTTCATGTATTTAAATTTCCTTTCCTTCACTGATTTTGATAGGATCACTTGCTTATGCTTTCATAATAGTTATCGATAGCTTCCTTGATAAGCCGTCCCGATTCCTCTATGGAAGCGCCCTTAAGCTGTGCCCCCGCCATAGTCTGGTGACCGCCGCCGCCCAAATGCTCCATCACAAGCTGTACGTTGAGAGCGCCCAAGGATCTTGCGCTGATATAGATCTCGTCGCTTCCGCTTTTATAGTATACAAAGGAGGCGTCCACATTTTCAATGCCCAAAAGCTCGTCTGCCGCCTGAGGCGCAACCAGCCGCATATCGGGGCTGAAAACCGTGGTGGAGGCAATGGCGCATCTTTTGTAGATCTCCGCCTTGGAAACCAAGGCGGCCTTTTGGCGGTAATTTTCTATGGTGTTGGCGAAAAGTCCCTTTACGTTGACGGTATCCGCCCCCAGCTTGCGCAGGAAGGCAGCCGCCTCAAAGGTACGAACGCCCGTTTTTATTGTGAAATTCTTGGTATCCAGCATAATGCCCGCCAGCAATGCCTCCGCCTGCAAAGCGGTTATTTTTCCCGCCTTGCCGAAATAGTTCAGTATTTCCGTCACCATTTCCGACGCCGAGGAGGCGTAGGGCTCATGGTAGAAGATCAGCGAGTTGTCTATAAAGTTGACGGTCTTTCTGTGGTGGTCGATGATCACCACCTGCTTTGCCTTTGCGTGCAGCTCCTGGCTTTCCAGCATAAGGGGATTGTGAGTGTCGGTAATTATCAGCAGTGAATCGTCGGTAATGCTTTCGTTGGCATCCTCGGGTGACATGAACAGGGGGTTTTTCTGATCCTCCTCCGCCTTTAATCTGTCAATAAGCTGAGTGCTTAAGGAGGCAAGGCTGTTTACCACCACATGGGCGGTATGGCCTAAGTTTCTGACGGCGCAGGCAAGTCCCACCGATGAGCCCACGCTGTCCAGATCGCTGAACTTGTGTCCCATTATGTAAACCCTGTCGGCGCTTTCCACAAGCTGTATGAGCTGATTGGCGATGATCCTTGCCTTGACCTTGTTGGCGCGCTCTATTCCCTTTGACACGCCGCCGTAAAATTCAAAGCCCGATACCGTCTTGATCGCCGCCTGGTCGCCGCCTCTGCCCTGCGCCATTTCCAGCGCCTGCTTGGCGAAGCCCTCGCTTTCGGCAATGGTTTCCGCAGTCCTGCCGATGCCGATGGACAGGGTGACGTTCATACGGTCGTTAACCTGGATCTCCCTTGCCTTGTCCAAAATTTTTACCTTGCTTTCAATAAGCTTGGCGATATGCCTCTCCTCGATCACCACCCAAAATTTGTCCTTTGACTGCTTGCGGAGGATACCCGTGGTTTCCGCAATAAAATCTTCCAAAAGGCGGTCTATCTGTACCGTGACGTGAGCGGTCTCGCTTTCGAGACTGCCGCCGAACAATTCGTCAAAGCTGTCTATCATGATAAGCATTACCACGGGGTGAGAAAGCCTTTTTTCGATCTGCATGTTGACGTAGTCGGTGGTGTCCTTGAAGTATATCAGGAAAATGTTGTTTTCCTCGCTGTTAATAGGTGCGTTGGCATAGGCGCGGTAATAGCTGTCCCTGTACTTTATCTCCACGCCCTCGTCCTTCATAAATTTGTCCACGGGAAGTCTGGAGATATTGTCAAAGGCATTGCCGTATACCGCCTCATCGGAGAAATATTCCGCAAAATGCTTGTTGTACCACACGATCCTGCGGTCGTTGTCGATTATCACCACGCCCATCGGAAGGCTGTACAAGGACAGCTTGTTCTCCGATTTTATTTCCTCGGTGAAAAGGGCGAAGTACTGGAAATTCCTCCGAGTAACCTGTATCAGCTTGCCTATCGCAAAGCCCGCCACCAACACCGCAAAGGGTGCGGAGATCCAAAACAGGTCGGGGGAATATCTGAAGGTAAACACCGACATTACCGTCAGCAGAACGATAAGAGCGATAACGGATATTACCAAGCCGCCGTCGCGAAAGAAGTTTTTCATGCTGTAAAAACCTTTCCCAATCAGTAAACTTAATAAAAAATTCAAATAAAGGATAAAAGCCGCAGCAATGATCCAAATTCAATTGAACATTGTTCAATAACACAAAACAATCGGCATTGAACGCAGTTCAATAAATATCCTAAATTTCCATAATGATCGGCAGGATCATAGGGCTCCTTTTTGTTTTTTGATAAATGCAGCTGCTTAATGCCTCCTTCAATGCGGGCTTAAGGCTGCCCCATTCTCTGAAGCTTTTTGAGCACTGCTCCTCGATGACCCTGCGGGCGACCTCCTTGGCGTTGTCCATAAGAGCCTCCGATTCCTTAACGTATACAAAGCCTCTGGACACGATGTCGGGGCCGGAAAGGATCGTTCCGTCGGATTTTCGCACCGAGGCGGCGATAATAATGATGCCGTCCTCCGCCAAAAGCTTTCTGTCCCGAAGCACCACCGAGCCCACGTCGCCTACGCCCAGTCCGTCCACAAGGATACTTCCGGAGGGCACGGTGCCCGAGATCTTCATGGAGATGTTGTTGGTTTCTATTACCTGACCTATATCCGCCAAGAATATGTTTTCCTCGGGGATACCCATTTGCATTGCCAGCATGGCGTGCTTTTTAAGGTGCTTGTACTCGCCGTGGATAGGGATAAAATACTTGGGACGGGTAAGGGAGATCATCATCTTAAGCTCTTCCTGGCAGGCGTGACCCGAAACATGCACGTCGTACATTTTTTCGTACACCACGTTCGCCCCCAGCTTCATAAGGTCGTTCACCACGTTGCCCACCAGCTTTTCGTTGCCGGGGATAGGCGTTGCGGAAATTATTATAAGATCCTCGGGGGTAATGGTCACCTGCCTGTGATCGTTGTTAGCCATTCTTGTAAGGGCTGAAAGCGGTTCTCCCTGGCTTCCCGTGGTTATTATGACCAGCTCCTCTGGAGGATAATTTTTGATCTGGTCTATGTCTATAAGTATTCCCTGCGGAATACGGATATAATTAAGCTCTATCGCCTTGGCGATAACGTTCAGCATGCTTCTGCCGCTGACAGCCACCTTTCTGTGCTGGAGCACGGCATTGTCCACTATCTGCTGTATTCTGTGGATATTGCTGGAGAAGGAGGCAACTATAATGCGTCTTCCCCCCGCTTGGTTAAAGATGTTCTTAAAGCTGTTGCCCACGGTTCTTTCGGACATGGTATAGCCCGGGCGCTCCGCATTGGTGCTCTCCGACAGAAGCGCCAGCACGCCCCTTTTGCCCAGCTCGCCGAACCGAGCCAGATCTATGATACCGCCCTCTATGGGGGTATAGTCTATCTTAAAATCGCCGGTGTGTATGACCGTGCCCGCCGGAGTATGCACCGCAATGGCGCAGGCGTCGGGAATGGAGTGATTGACCCTGATGAATTCCGCCGCCATGCAGCCTAACTTGACCGTGTCCCCGGGCTTTACGGTGATAAGGGTGGAGGAGGACAGGATACCATGCTCCTTCAGCTTGCCCTCCACCAGTCCGAGGGTCAGCAATGTGCCGTAAACGGGCACGTTGACCTTCTTAAGCAGATAAGCAAGGCTTCCTATATGATCCTCGTGGCCGTGGGTCAGAAGAACGCCTCTCACTCTTTCCTTGTTCTTTTCCAGGTAGGTGAAATCGGGTATCACCGAATCCACGCCCAACATTTCGTCGTCGGGAAACGCCAGTCCGCAGTCGATTATAAAAATATCGTTGGCACATTCGTAAACATAAATATTTTTGCCTATTTCGTTAAGACCGCCCAAGGAAAAAATTTTAAGCGGAGTGGTTCTCATCTCTCTGCCCCTTTGCTGCTGCCTTTTTTCCGGAAAAGTGTTCAACATATTATTTCTCGGCTGGATCTGTTTTTGCTGATTATTAGCGGTCTTGACCTGCCTTTTGACGGTATTTGTCCTCTGCTGGCTTTGGGGTGCGGGTCTTTTTTGATTTTGCTGATTGGAGAGGGTCTTCTGTAAGCCCTGCTGTGAAGCGGTTTGCGTCTTTGCGGGCTCGCCGCCGCTTCTCGGCTGTTTGCCGCTGTATCTGCGGTAGACCTTTTGTTTGTCCTGATTGTTTTCGCTTTTGCCTCTGAAGCTCGGCATAAAGCTGCCTGTGTTGTTTTTTGTCATTTGTTTTCCTTTCGGCAGGGAGAAAAACCTTGTCCACAAAGGTTTTCAGTCGGCATGGTCAATAGAATGGAATAATGCGCTGCCCTGCTTTGCTGTGCTGAATTTTGTTTAATCTATTAAGTGAAGCCCCGTTTGGGATCCTCATAAATACCGAATACGGAAAATTGCACAAATAATCTATTATAGTATATATCAATTTCTTCCGATTGTCAAGAAAAAAACCGTCAAAACGGGGAAAAAGCTTTTGGACAGCCTCTTAAAAACCCCTTGCGGGCGGCAGCTTGGCAAAAAACCGACCGCAGGGAGTTTTTTTCGACAAGCTGATTTGAATTGTGGATTTTATCCGCAATTCAAACGTTTATCGGTATAAGCCTTATTCCTCCAAAAGCTCTTTAACTCTTTTCTCGACCTCGTCGCAAAGCGCCTTGGCGGTTTCTTGGGAATAGCTTTCCGCAAAGAGAAACAGACCGTCCCCCCGCCTGTTGGAGCGCAAAAGCACCCTGTTCCCCGCTTCGCCCAAATAAACTCCCTCGGCAGTGCCCCCTGCCGCCGCAAGCCTGCTTATTATCCTTTGAGGCGGGCGGTTTATCTGCAAAAACCTGTTCTCGGTGGCAAGCTCGGGAATTGTTTCCAAATACTGTCCAAGGCTCATATAAGAGGCGGAGATTATTTCCAAGGCGTTCAGCGCCAAAAGCAGACCGTCAAAGAGATAGGGCTGCTTTGCAGCCAGCTCCCTTGCCTCCCTGTCGCCGTTGTCGTTGGAGCAGCTGTAAAATCTTTTCACCGACCTGCCCGTATTTTTTGCCGCCTCCTCTGCGGTCGAGGGAAATTCGATAGGCACAGCTGCGTCGAAGCCCTTTTCCATGCCGTCTCGGGCGACTATAAGCACTGTCTTTGCGTAATCCGTTTTTTCCTTGTCGCTTACAAACAGCTCCGACCTTGTACCGCTGTGATCTATCCTTACGGTCAGCTCCTCGCCCTTTCGGTTGCCGATCTTTCTCAAGGGCACGGCGGCTGCGGCGGTGATCAGCGGATTGGTGCAGCTTATTTTCACGTTGTAGCGGCAGGAGAAGTCCGAAGCGGAATCCAAGGCGCTGCCGTAAAGCAGGGGCGCATTTTTAAAGCTTTTTATCTCGCCGAAGCCGTCCCATTCCGCATTGGGGTAATCTCCCCTGTTCATAGCCGCCTCTAACTTTCTTTCCTGAACCCTTGTCAAGGGAAGACCGCCCTTGTTCAAAACGGTAATGCTGCTTTTCGAAGACGCCTCTATATGCACCAGTCCCTTTGCGTTCATCATTCTTGTAAGGTGTATAAGAGCGGGCAGCGAGGCGGCGCCGCAGTCTATGACCTTTCCTCCCGCTCCCGAGAACCCTGCGCAAAAGCACGCCTTAAGCACCGAGGCGGCGTTCCCGCTGCCGCAGCCTGCGATCACCCTGTCGCCGAAAACCGCACATACGCCTCCGCCCAAGGTGGTCATAAAGGCGGGAGTGATGTCTGCGTTGGTTTCGCCGCTGATGCCCCTTTCGCTAAGCTCCTTGGAGGGCTTTTTGCCGTATTTGAGATTTTCCCTTTGGACGGTTTCGTCGGGGATCGTCTTGTTGTTCCATATTTTTACCGAGGGCTCAAGACTGCTGTCCTTGCCCAAAATGCTTTCCGCACCCAAAACGGCGTCCTCATAGACCGCCGAGCCCTGCTTCAGTACGGTGTTTTCACAGACGATCCCGCCGCTCACCTTCACCTTGTCCGAAAGGAAAGCCCCGTCCAAGATCACGCAGTCCCGAAGCTTGCAGTTTTTTCCAACGGTAACGTTGTCGCCGATAACGGCGCCCGCTTCTACGGCCGTTCCCACGCCGATCTTTACGTTCTCGCCGATATAGCAGGGCTGATGTATCTCCGCCGAGCCCTGAAACCTTGCGGAATGTGAATCCTTATGCTGAATATCGCATTTTACCTCCCCGTAAAGCATATCCTGCTGACATTTTTTGTAGGAGGAAAGATCGCCGATGTCGCACCAGTAACCCTCCGCCTCAAACGCCGCAAGCCTTTTCCCCTCCTTCAGCATTTGCGGGAACAGGTCTCTTGAAAAATCCCACATGGTATTTTCCGGTATCATTTCCAAAATTTTCGGAGAAAGAAAATAGATGCCGGTGTTTACGCTGTCGCTGACGGCTCCCGTAAAGGAGGGCTTTTCGGAAAAGCCTGTCACCAAGCCGTCCTTTGAGATAACGCAGCCGTATTCTCTGGGGTCGTCTACTCTTTTTGTAAGGATCGTGGCCTCCGCTCCCTTGCCGATGTGGTATTCCATAGCCTCCCGCAAATTAAAGTCGCATAAGGCGTCGCCGCTGATAACAAGAAAATCCTCCTTAAATTTTTCGGCGGCTTTTTTTACGCAGCCCGCCGTGCCCAAGGGGCTGTCCTCATAGGAGAAATCCAAGGCGATACCCTTATATATGCATGAATCAAAATGATTTTCTATCTGCGCCCCATGATAGCGGAGGGTGAAAACCGCCTCGGTACAGCCGTATTTTGACAGCAGATCCAAAATGTACTCGCTGACGGGTCTTCCGCATAATTTCACCATTGGCTTGGGCAGTGAGGAGGTCAGCGGACGAAGCCTGCTGCCCTCTCCTCCTGCCATAATAATTGCTTTCATAAAAAAAGTCCTCCTTGAATACGTCTTTTTTATTGTTCGTTATTTATTATTATTTCAAAGCTTTTCCCGCTTATGCAAGATTTTTGTATATCAAAAGTTGTTTCAAAAGCATATTATATTATAAAAACGGATTTATCCGCTTTAAAACGGTATTGGCAATATAATGCGTACCGTAACGGCAAATTAACGACAGAAAGGAAGATCATTATGGAAACATGGCTTTTAACGGTCAAAAGCTATACCGAAGCGATGAAGGGAAAAAGCTTCCTTCAAAGCCTTAATATAAACAGCAGCGTTGAAAAAACAGGCGGCAGAGGCGGCTGCACCTATGCGATCCGGATCAAGGGCAGTCCCGAGCGGGCTTCCCGCTTGCTGGGCACCGTGGGCGTTAACGTCATCAGGGCGTCAAAGGGCAGGGGATAATGGTATATTTAGACAACGCCGCCACCACCTATCCGAAGCCGCCTACAGTTATAAGCAGAAGCTCCTACGCCCTTGTAAACTACGGAGCAAATCCCGGCAGGGCGGGGCATAAGCTTTCCATGGAAACGGCGGAGGCGGTGTACGATTCAAGAAAGATATGCGGCGACTTTTTCGGCGCCAAAACCGAAAACGTCTGCTTTATGCTGAACTGCACCCAAGCGCTTAATACCGCCATAAAAGGGATAGCGGGAGACAGATGTCATTTCGTCACAAGCGATTTGGAGCATAATGCGGTCATGCGTCCCTTGGCGGCGGTTTCCAAAAGAAGAGGGATAAGCTTTTCCGTAGCCGAGACCTACGACGATAAGGAAAAAACGGTGCAAAGCTTTGAAGCGCAGCTTCGCCCCGATACAAGGGCGGTAGTATGCACCTGCGCCGGCAACGTCACGGGAAAAATACTGCCTTATAAGGAGATAGCCGCACTCTGCCGAAGGCGGAACATCTGCTTTATTTTAGATGCGGCTCAAGGGGCGGGAGTGCTGCCCATAAGCCTCAACGACGGCATAAATATAATCTGCGCCGCAGGGCATAAGGGGCTTTACGGACCCATGGGCACGGGGCTTATGATAACCGACGGCAAATTCCGCCTAAACACTCTCATAGAGGGCGGCACGGGCAGCCTCTCCAAGGAGCTTGCCCAGCCCGATTTTCTTCCCGACAGGTTTGAAAGCGGAACGATAAACACCGCAGGGGCTATAGCCTTGGGAGCGGGAGTAAATTTTGTGGTTCAAAAGGGAATAAGCAATATTTACGAGCATGAATGGCAGCTGTGCAGCTATGCGGCGGGCAGGCTCGGGGAAATCAAAGGCGTGCTGCTTTACGGAGCTTTTACAAGGGAAAACGCACCGCTGTTTCCCTTTAATATACGGGGCATGAATTCGGAGCAGACCGCCGCTGCACTCAGCGACAAGGGCTTTTATCTCAGAGGCGGTTTTCACTGTGCTTATTCGGCTCACAAAAAGATCGGCACGGTTGAAAGCGGGGCGGTGCGCTTCGCACCCTCGGTGTTTACCTCCAAAAACGAAGTGAACGCATTTGTAAGGGCGGTGGAAAAAATCGCAAAGTAGTTGCAAAAACAGAAAAATTATGCTACAATGTTTCAGTGAGAACCTGCCTTTACAGGATCTGCCGAAAATATGAGCGCAATATTTTGCGAAGACAGGCTCGCAGATAAGGAAGTATACAGGAGGCAATACATGTCAAAGGATTACAACAGCTATGAAAGCCCGTTATGCACCCGCTATGCAAGCGAGGAGATGCAGTTCGTGTTTTCCCAGCAAAAAAAATTCAGCACCTTCCGCAGGCTGTGGGTGGCGCTGGCAAGGGCGGAAATGAAGCTCGGACTTAACATTACGCAGGCTCAGGTAGACCAATTGGAGGCGAATATCGAGAACATAGACTTTGCCGCTGCGGAAGCGAGAGAAAAGGAGGTCCGCCACGACGTAATGTCCCATGTTTACGCCTACGGACAGGTTTGCCCCGACGCAGCGGGGATCATACACTTAGGTGCGACCTCCTGCTACGTCGGCGACAACACGGATATAATAGTAATGCGGGACGCAATGAAGATAGTTCACAGGAAGTTAGTGAACGTAATATCGAATTTGGCGGGCTTTGCCGAGAAATACAAGGCTATGCCCTGCCTCGCCTACACCCATTTGCAGCCCGCTCAGCTCACCACGGTGGGCAAAAGAGCCACTCTTTGGACAAACGAGCTTTTAATGGATTTAGAGGATCTGGAATACCGCATGAAGGGCTTGAAGCTTTTGGGTCAAAAGGGAACCACCGGCACGCAGGCAAGCTTTGTGGAGCTGTTTCACGGCGACGGCGAAAAGATCGACGAGCTGGAAAGAATGATCGCAGAGGAAATGGGCTTCGATTCCTGCGTTCCCGTCAGCGGTCAAACCTATTCCAGAAAAACGGACACACAGGTTC
Source organism: Bacillota bacterium (assembly GCA_023666805.1). GTDB lineage: Bacteria > Bacillota > Clostridia > Oscillospirales > Ruminococcaceae > Ruminiclostridium_E. Next base: position 268 of record JAMPBF010000052.1, on the reverse strand, counting down.
TTAACGTGCTGGCGGGCATTGCGGCAAGCTGCTCCAAATTCAGCAACGATTTAAGGATATTAGCCAACTTCAAGGAAATGGAAGAGCCCTTCGAGGCGCATCAGATAGGATCCTCCGCCATGCCCTACAAGCGCAATCCCATGAGAGCCGAGCGGATCACCTCCTTGGCGCGCTATGTGATGATCGACGCCCTGAATCCCGAATTTACCAGCGCCACCCAGTGGTTCGAGCGCACCCTGGACGACAGCGCCAACAAGCGGATCGCCGT
>JAMPBF010000051.1 GCA_023666805.1 Bacillota bacterium | reverse complement strand
CTCCAATATCTCGGCATTTTTTTATACTTTTGCAAATGCCTTCAATTGTGGGAAAATCAAGACCGATTTTCTTTTCACCCGCTAAAGCTTCTCCGCTAAGCTTCAGTAGGATACGTTTGTACTTTGGAGTTATTTTGCCTTCTTCGCTCATAAATTGCTGTTTCCCTTCATAAAAAATTGTTAAATCGGTGGTGATTAGTAATCCAGTACTCTTATTTTTCCTTTTATTTCAGCAATTTCGGATAATTTGACGCAATCCGATTCAAATTTTTCCTCATTGATGCTTTCGGTTATGAAAGCGGCTTCGTTTTCGGCTTCGCCCTCTCTGTGTAAAATTTTAATACTGCCCCAATACCTCTCGGCTTCCTTTAACGCCGTTTCCTTATTGTCTTTATTATTGGCAGAAATTCTAACATAAAATCTGTTGTTAAGGCTCTTATAATCAAGCACGAACGAATTGTCGGAATCCTCCCAGTAAAGCGATATACTGTTTCCGTGCATTTTTGCCGCCATTATTATATCCGATACGACGGCGCTGGCCGTGGGAAGCTTTCCCGCACCCTTGCCGTAAAATACCACGTCGCCTGTGGCGTCGCCTCTTACCAATATTGCGTTAAAAACATCGTTTACGGTAGAAAGCTGGCTTTCCTCGGAAATAAATGCGGGACAAACCATAACGGCTGCCTTGTCGCCTTTTTTTCTTGCCCAACCTATCAGCTTAACGGCACCGCCGTAATTATTGCAGTACTGTACATCTTCGGGGGTGATTGCGGTAATTCCCTCGGTGCGAACGTCCTTGGGGTAAATATGCTTTCCAAAGGCCAATGAAGCCAAAATACATATTTTGCGGCAAGCATCGTGACCGTCCACATCGGCTGAAGGATTGCGTTCTGCATAACCCAGCTTTTGAGCCAAAGCCAAAGCGTCGTCAAAGGACATTTTTTCATTGATCATTTTTGTGAGAATAAAATTTGTAGTGCCGTTTAATATTCCTGCGATCTCGTCGATCTCATTGGCGGAAAGGCAGTGGTGCAGCGGGCGGATAATGGGTATCCCGCCTCCTACGCTTGCTTCAAAGAAAAAATTGACCTTTTTCTCTCTGGCGATGCGTAACAGCTCGGCTCCCTTTTCGGCAACCAGCTCCTTATTGGAAGTTACAACGCTTTTTTCGGCCTCCAACAAAGACTTTACATAATTATACGCAGGATTGAGACCTCCGATAACCTCAACGACCACAGTAATTTCGGGATCGTTCAGTATCAGATTAAAATCCTTAATAAATTTATCCTTATAGGGAGAATCGTCAAAATCCCTTAAATCAAGAATATACTTAATGTCAATATCGTCACCGATTTTAGTTTCAATACTTGAAAGGTTTTTATAAAACACTTCAACCGTACCCGAACCAACAACGCCGTATCCCATTACAGCAATTTTTATCATCTTTACCTTTCCTTTCATTGTATTTATACTTTATTTAATTAATTATATCATATTTCCTAAAATATGACAAGTGTTTATATGTGAAAATTTAAAAAGATAGCGATCATTTTTGCTTTCTCGATGTAAAGTATTAAAACCCGAGGCATTGCCTCAGGCTTTAACGATTATGCAATTTAATTTCTACTAAAATACAGCCTTCATTTCCACATGCAAGATCCCGTCTTCCGAAAAAGCTTCAGAAATTTCCTTAAACCCAAACCGTTCGTAAAATTTTTTGGCATAAAGCTGCGCTTTAATTGTGATGGATTTGGCGTTGAATTTTTCCTTTGCAACCTTAATCCCTTCATTCATGATCCTTGTGCCAAGTCCGCATCTTCTTTTTGCGGTGATGACCCTGCCGATAGAAATGTCATCGAAAGCCGTTCCCGATGGCAAAACCCTTAAATAAGCCTGCATTTCGCCGTTTTCTTTTAGAAATAAATGATATGCGGATTTATCCCATTCATCTACATCTTGGTATACGCAATTTTGCTCCACAATAAAAACAGCCGCTCTAAACTTATATATTTCAAAGAGCTCGTCTAATGTAAGCTCGTAAAAACCCTTGACCGTTAAATCCATTTTGTTGTCCTCCGAAATCACTTAAGCATTTTCTTAAGATATTGTCCGGTGTAGGATTTTTTGTTTTTCGCCACCTCTTCCGGAGTGCCTTCGGCTATAATGTAACCGCCGTTATCTCCTCCCTCCGGTCCTAAATCTATAATATGGTCGGCTGTTTTTATAACGTCTAAATTGTGTTCGATTACAACTACCGTGTTGCCTCCGTCAGTAAGCTTCTGCATAATATCAATAAGCTTCGCCACATCATCGGTATGAAGTCCCGTAGTAGGCTCGTCCAAAATATAGATCGTCTTTCCCGTTGACCGTTTGGACAGCTCGGTGGCAAGCTTTACGCGCTGAGCCTCACCGCCAGACAGCGTTGTTGCGGGCTGTCCGATTTTTATATACCCAAGTCCGACATCGTAAAGAGTTTGAAGCTTTCTTTGAAGCTTAGGCAAGCTTGAAAAGAACCTAAGTCCTTCCTCTACCGTCATCTCCAAAACATCGTATATGGATTTGCCCTTGTACTTGACCTCAAGGGTTTCCCTGTTGTACCTTTTGCCCTCACAAACATCGCAGGGTACATAAATATCGGGCAGAAAATGCATCTCTATTTTGATAATTCCGTCGCCCTCACAGGCTTCACATCTGCCGCCCTTTATATTAAAGCTGAATCTTCCGCTTGAATAGCCCTTTACCTTTGCGTCGTTGGTAGAAGCATACAAATCGCGAATATCCGTGAAAAGTCCCGTATAAGTTGCTGGGTTGGAGCGAGGCGTTCTTCCTATCGGAGATTGATCTATATTAATGACCTTATCAAGCTGATCGATCCCGATCATTTTATCGAATTTTCCCGATTTTACCTTAGCTCGGTTAAGCTTAGCCACAAGGTACTTATACAGTATTTCGTTTACAAATGAGCTTTTTCCGCTTCCCGATACTCCCGTAACACATGTGAAAAGTCCGAGTGGAATCTTAACGTCAATATTTTTTAGATTATTTTCCGCCGCACCGCAGACAGTGAGATAGCGACCGTCGGGTTTTCTTCTTTCCTTAGGAACAATTATTTTTCTTTTTCCGGATAAATACTGTCCGGTTATAGATCTCTCACAGCTTATTACATCTTCAACCGTACCGGCAGCTAAAATCTCTCCGCCGTGTATGCCTGCTCCGGGACCTATATCCACCAAAAAATCCGCAGCCCGCATTGTATCCTCGTCGTGCTCCACCACAATAACCGTGTTGCCTATATTTCTGAGATTTTTCAAGGTGTTTATAAGCATATCGTTATCTCTTTGGTGAAGTCCGATGCTCGGTTCGTCGAGAATATACAGTACTCCTACTAAAGAGCTTCCTATCTGCGTTGCAAGGCGGATACGCTGACTTTCCCCCCCCGACAGAGTTCCGGACGCACGGGAAAGCTTAAGATAACTGAGCCCCACACTCTGTAAAAAACCCAGCCGTGATTTTATTTCCTTCAATATTTGCTCCGCAATCATATTTTCTCTTTTTGAGAGCTTCATACGATTAATGAAATCAAGAGCGTCGGTAACGCTCATTTCACAAAACTGATATATGTTTATTCCTGCCACGGTAACGGATAAGGCTTCCTTTTTAAGCCTTTGTCCGTGACATTCGGGGCACTCTATTTCCGACATATAATCGGAAATTTCGTCCTTCATATACTGACTGCTTGTTTCTCGGTATCTGCGATCGAGATTGTTGATTATACCTTCAAAATCCGTCAAATGAGTTTTTCCGCCCTCCCAAGGACGCTTTACGGGAAATTTTTCACCGTTTGATCCGTAAAGGATAAGGTTCAACGCATTTTGGGGCAGATCCTTTACAGGAACGTCCACGGAAAAACCGTAGTGCTTTGCCAAGCCGTCAAAATACATCTGCGCCATGCTTCCTTCGGTATAGGACCAACCGCTGGCTTTTACGGCATTTTCTCTTATGGTCAGTTCCCTGTTGGGAATGATCAAATCTTCGTCAATGCTGAGATAATAACCAAGTCCCGTACACTGCTTGCAAGCACCGAAGGGATTATTAAAACTGAACATTCGAGGGTTTAAGTCCTCAATGCTTATTCCGTGTTCGGGGCAGGCATAATTCTGAGAAAAGTGCATTTCTTCCTGTCCCGATACGTCCACAAACACAACTCCGCCCGACAGTGTTCCTGCGGTTTCAATACTGTCCGCCAGTCTGGATCTGACCTCGTCCTTTATTACAATACGGTCGATCACGACCTCGATATTATGCTTTTTATTCTTTTCAAGCTTGATTTTTTCCGAAAGATCGTACATTATTCCGTCGATTCTTATGCGGACATAGCCCTGTTTTCTGATGCTGTCGATTTCTTTGGTATATTCTCCCTTTCTGCCTCTTACGATAGGAGACATCACCTGAATTTTTGTGCCCTTTTCCAGCTCCATTATTCTGTCTGCGATCTGATCTACCGTTTGCTGCTTGATTTCCTTGCCGCATACGGGACAATGGGGAATACCTATTCTTGCATACAAAAGTCTTAAATAGTCATAAATTTCGGTTACTGTCCCAACGGTTGAACGGGGGTTTTTGGAAGTGGTTTTCTGATCGATGGAGATTGCGGGAGAAAGTCCTTCAATGCTTTCCACGTTAGGCTTTTCCATTTGTCCCAAAAACATGCGGGCATAAGAAGAAAGACTTTCAATATACCTTCTCTGTCCGTCTGCATAGATAGTATCAAAAGCCAAGGAGGACTTGCCGGATCCCGAAAGTCCCGTCATTACTATTAGCTTGTCTCTCGGAAGCTCCAAATCAACATTCTTTAAATTATGTTCTTTAGCTCCCTTAATTACGATTTTATTTGTTGCCATGTTTTATTTTTCCTTTAGTTCTGCTATTTTATCTCTGAAATAAGCCGCTTGCTCAAAGTCAAGAACCTTTGCAGCCTCGCGCATAAGAGATGTATACTGCTGTATAAGCTTTTGTCTTTCGTCTCTTGTAAGCTGTTTTTTCGGTTTTCCCTTTTTGTCGGTCTTTGCCGAAATGTCTATTACGTCCCGAACGTCCTTTACAATAGTTTTAGGAACAATTCCGTGTTCCTTATTGTATTGCATCTGAATTTCACGGCGGCGTTGGGTTTCGGTTATAGCGGTTTCCATGGATTTTGTAACTTGATCGGCATACATTATAACCGTCCCCTGAGCGTTTCTTGCAGCACGTCCTACCGTTTGGATAAGGGAGGTCTCACTTCTCAAAAAGCCCTCTTTATCCGCATCAAGAATGGCCACCAAAGAAACCTCGGGTAAATCCAAGCCCTCGCGCAAAAGATTAATGCCGATCAGAACATCAAAAACGCCCAAGCGCAGATCTCTTATTATCTCCATGCGTTCTATGGTGTCCACATCGTGGTGCATATACCTTACCTTGAGATCCAGCTTATCAAAATATTTGCTGAGATCCTCAGCCATTTTTTTGGTAAGCGTTGTGATAAGAACACGTTCATTGCGCTCAATTCTGGAATTGATTTCAGACAGCAAATCTTCGATTTGCCCCTCTACGGGTCTAACCGAAATCTCGGGATCAAGCAGTCCGGTAGGTCTTATCAGCTGTTCCGCAATACGCACGGTATGCTCTCTTTCAAAGGGTCCGGGAGTTGCGGAAACATAAATAGCCTGATTTATCTTGGAGTAAAACTCGTCAAAATTCATCGGACGGTTATCGTAAGCCGAAGGTAAGCGAAATCCGTAATCTATAAGGTTTTTCTTTCTTGCTGCATCTCCGCCGTACATTCCTCTTATTTGAGGCAGCGTAACATGGCTTTCATCCACAAGCAGCAAAAAATCCTTCGGGAAATGATCTATCAGCGTTAACGGAGTACTGCCCTTAGGTCTGCCGGATAGAACTCTGGAATAGTTTTCAACTCCCTTGCAAGTACCTATTTCTCTGAGCATTTCAAGGTCGTATTCGGTTCTTTGGGCTATTCTCTGTGCTTCTATCAGCTTGTGATTTTCGGTGAAATATTCGACCCTTTCCTCCATCTCTCTGCGAATTTCCTCAAGGGCAGCTTCAAGTCTGCTCTTGTCTACAATATAGTGACTGGCAGGAAAAATCGCTGCGTGCAAAAGCTCGCGCTTGGCATGTCCGGTAACTACCTCAATTTCGGAAATCCTGTCTATTTCATCGCCGAAAAATTCAACTCTTAAAGCGGTCTCCGCCGAATTTCCCGCAGGAAAGATCTCTACCACGTCTCCCCTTACTCGAAACTTGTTTCTTACAAAATTTACATCGTTTCTTTCGTACTGAATTTCCACAAGACGTTTTATTAATTCGTCTCTGCCAACCTCGGTGCCTTTTCTGATAGATATAACATTTGCCCTGTAGTCGTCGGGGCTTCCCAAGGAATAAATGCAGGAAACGCTGGCAACGATTATTACATCTCGGCGTTCCGCCAATGCAAAGGTTGCAGAGTGACGAAGCCGGTCTATATCGTCGTTAATTGCGCTGTCCTTTTCAATATACGCATCAGTAGAAGGAATATAAGCTTCGGGCTGATAATAGTCGTAATATGATACGAAATATTCCACAGCATTATTTGGGAAAAATTCTCTAAGCTCGCTGCAAAGCTGCGCCGCCAAGGTCTTATTGTGCGCCAAAACCAAGGTAGGACGATTTACCTTTGCAATTACATTTGCCATGGTAAAGGTTTTACCCGATCCCGTAACACCCATAAGCACCTGTTCTTTATCACCGTTTAAAACGCCGTTGGCTAATGCTTCAATGGCTGCCGGCTGATCCCCCATCGGCTTATAATCGGAATGTAGTTCAAATTTATCCATAATACACTAATATATAAAGCTGTAATCCTGCTTCCAAAAATGCAAATCGCTGTGTTCTTTTCTTATGCTTAGCGCTCCGCCCTTGCCTACGATAACATGATCGACCAATTCAACCTCTATTTGGTCAAGAAATTCCGCTATTTCCTCCGTTGCCGTCATATCGTATCTTGAAGGCATTTCAACACCGCCCGGGTGATTGTGAGTTATGGCAATGCGAGTACAGTTATTCTTGTACACAAACTTGGCAAGTGCACGAAAAGAGATCCATACCTTATCGGTTTCTCCCGAGCAAAGCTGCTCCGCACTGATTATAGCCAAATCTGCGTCCAAAGCAATTACATATACTGCCTCTTTTTGCATTCCCAAAAATAATCCTTGACAATAATCCATAAGCTTATCGGGATTGTTGACCAACACCTCGTCTTCATCTTCAAAGGATAGCTCCATATATTTTTTGGAACCCATTTGAAAGAACTTAATAAGACTGGCGGCGTTGTCTCCCACTCCGTTGACCTTGACCAGATCCTCATAAGAAGCGGCAAAAACTTTTCTGACGGATCCGAAGGTGTTTAAAAGAAGATGAGCGGTCTCGTTGGTATCTTTTTTCGGAATACCGTAAAACAAAAGCGTCTCCATAAACTGAACATCGGTAAAGCTGTCTAACCCATGTTTTAAAAACCTTTTCTTTACTCTTTGGCGGTGACCCTCATGCAAATTCTTTGTCTCCGTCTGAGGTATATCCGATTTTGCTTTTTCGACGGTCTGTTTTTTTATTTTTTCCGAAGGCTTTTCCGCAATCGAAGTCTTCATTCCTTCAGGCTTTTTTGCTTCAACAGGCAATATGGCAGCCGAAGACTTCTTGGTTTGGGTCTTTTTCTCGGTCGCCTTTTTCTCATCGGAAGCTTTTCTTCCGACCGTCTTTTTAACCGCCTCTTTTTTGGCGGCAGAGCCGACGGAAACCGCTGCGGAGGCTTTCTGCTTCTTATCGGCGGATTTAGCGGACTTGGAGGATTTTTTTTCGGTATTATTCTGTGACTGTTTAACTTTAGTGTTTTTTGTTGTCATGTCAATCACCCTTTACGTCAAAATTAATCTTCAAAAACTGCGCCTGTATTGGAGCTTGTTACCATTTTAGCATAACGTTTTAAATAACCGTCAAGCTGCTTGGGCGGTAAAATACCTTTTTCCCTGCGCTTGGCAATTTCTTCGTCGCTGACTAAAAGCTGAATTTTTCTGTTGGGAATATCGATTTGAATTTTATCACCGTTTTCCACAAAGGCGATCAAACCGCCTTCTGCCGCTTCGGGAGAGACGTGTCCCACCGCTGCGCCTCTGCTGGCTCCGCTGAAGCGTCCGTCGGTAATTAAAGCTACAGAACCGTCCAGTCCCTTGCCAACGATTGCGGCAGTGGGGGCAAGCATTTCCGGCATGCCGGGTCCACCCTTTGGTCCTTCGTATCTGATCACAACTACATCGCCGGGATTGATCCCGCCGCCCAAAATGGCATCAACCGCTGCTTGCTCACCGTCAAATACCTTTGCCGTACAGGTGGTGTTCATCATCTCGGGCTTAACTGCGCCTTGTTTAACAACAGAACCGTGCTCTGCAAGATTACCCGTTAAGATAGCTATTCCGCCGTCCTTTCTTATAGGACTTTCCGCTTTATGAACAATAATTCCGTCGGCTTCCTTGGCTGCCGACAATCTGTCCTTTTGCTTTCCGGTTACCGTAAGGACGTCGGTATCGATCGCACCGACCTTCGCCAATTCCTTAAGTACAGTTTGAATACCGCCCACAGCGTTCAGATCCTCAATAAAAACATCGCTTGCAGGATTGAGCTTTGCCAGCTGAGGCACTTTTCTGCTTACTGCGTCAATATCATCGAGAGTAATGTCAATGCCGGCTTCATGAGCAATGGCAAGCAGATGAAGAACGGTGTTGGAGGAAGCTCCGATTGCCATATCGGTAGCAAGAGCATTGATCATATTTTGCTTGGTGAGTATATCCTTTGCTTTAATATCGTTTTTGTAAAGCTCAATTATCCTTTCGCCCGCCTCCTTGGCGATTCTTCTTCTTGCGGAATTTACGGCGGGCTCTGTACCGTTGTAAGGCAAAGCCAAGCCGATCGCCTCAGTAAGACAGTTCATTGAATTGGCGGTATACATACCGGAGCAGCTTCCGCAGGTAGGGCAAGCGTTATTTTCGTAATCCTTCAATACGGAATCGTCAATTTCTCCGTTTGAATGCTGTCCTATCGCTTCGTAAATTTCACTGTAGCCTACCCTTTTGCCTTGTACGCAGCCCGCCTTCATAGGACCGCCGCTTACAAATATCGAGGGAAGATTCATTCTTGCAGCCGCCATAATCATTCCGGGAACGATTTTATCACAGTTGGGAATAAATACAACGCCGTCTAAGGGATGAGCGGTAAGCATGACCTCAATACTGTCGGCGATCAGCTCTCTTGAAGCCAAAGAATATCTCATTCCCTTATGGTTCATCGCAAGACCGTCGCAAACGCCTATTGTGAAAAATTCAAAGGGTACTCCTCCTGCGTTTCTGATCCCGTCCTTTACATATTGGGAAATCTCATGCAAATGACTGTGTCCCGGGACATAGTCACTGGCAGCACAGACAACAGCTATAAAAGGCTTGTCCATCTCGCTGTCAATAACGCCCAAGGATTTCAGCAGCGCCTTGTGAGGGGTTCTGTCAACGCCCTTTTTAATCAAATCACTTCTCATAATTATTTGACCTTCCTTTATTTAATTTTTTTCATATTGCTTTCCCAATAGTGCGGCTCCGATAATTCCCGAATTATTTCCTAAGCTGCACAGGGTGATTTGGGTATTGCTTTTGCTGTTTTTAGAGTAGATCTCGCTGCTTATGTATTCCTTTAAAGGATTCAGCAGATTATCGCCCTCATTGCTGACGCCGCCGCCGATACAAAGCATATCAGGCTGAAATACATTTATAGTGTTGATTATACCGCAAGCCAAATTTTTTATAAAATAGTCAACCACCTCCCGACCTGCCTTATCCCCGATCAGTGCAGCCTTAAAGGCGGTTCTTCCGCTGACCTTTCCTTCCTTTTCCGCCAGCTCAACCATAGCCGAATCGGGATATTTTTCTATGGCACGCTTTGTAAATTTAACCAGTGCGGTAGCGGAACAATAGGTTTCAAAGCAGCCCTTTCTTCCGCAGGTGCATGGTTCTCCGTCCACATTTATAACGGTATGACCGATTTCCGCACCCGCATAATTTGAACCGCTGAAAAGCTTTCCGTCGATTATTATTCCGGCGCCCAAGCCCGTACCCAACGTAATTATTATTGCGCTTTTTGAACCCTTTGCGGCTCCCGCATAAAATTCGCCCAAGGCAGCGGCATTGGCGTCATTTTCTATGTAGGCGGGAATGCCCAAGGCATTTCCTACATAATCTCTCAGCGGAACATTGTTCCATTTTAGATTGTTGGAATATTCCACAATGCCCGTATCTAAATTGCAAGTGCCGGGGCAGCCTAAGCCGACCCATTCCATGTCGGTCAAAGCCATATCCATATCCTTGACCGCAGCCTGTCCCGCTGCCGCAATATCCTTTAAAACCTCTTCGTATCCTCTGCTTGAGTTGGTTTTTACCTTGCTTTTGGCTACAATGTTGTAATTTTCGTCTACAACACCTGCCGCAATATTTGTACCGCCTATATCAATTCCAAGTGAATACCGCATAAACAGCTCCAATCTCACTCAATGTCCGTTACTATCAATTCGGCCTTACCTTCAAAGGTATATTTGCCGTAGCCTGCCGGAATAAAGCAGCTGTCACCCTTTTTCAGCTCAACTCCGTCTATCGTTCCCTTTCCTTCAATAACAAGTACGGAATTAAAAGATGCGCTGTCGGCTTCCAAATCGCATTTTGTATCTACCTGTGCCTTGTTAACACGAAAGTATTCGCATTTTGAAAGCAGCTGTACAGTATATCCGTCCTTCCGTATCACTTCTCCCATAGCCTTAGTAGGATATTTGGGAGGAGTGAGCTCGGTTACCTCAACCGCTTTTTCTACGTGAAGCTGACGGGGCTTTCCGTCGGCTCCAACTCTGCCGTAATCATAAATACGGTAAGTGGTGTTGGAATTTTGCTGTATCTCGGCGATCAAAATTCCTTTCCCTATTGCGTGAAGAGTACCCGATTCAATAAAAAACACATCTCCCTTATGCACGGGAACATTATTGGTAACCTCCAGCAATGTATTATCTTTAATTCTGCTTTCAAATTCTTCTTTGGATATATTGTGTTTAAATCCGTAAAGCAGCTCGGCGCCGGGGTCGCAGTCAACGATATACCACATTTCGGTCTTTCCGTATTCACCTTCAACTCTTAGCGCATAGTCGTTATTAGGATGAACCTGAACCGAAAGATTATCCTTAGCATCGATCAGCTTTATTAAAATGGGAAAATTTTCAAATTTTTTACAGTTGTCCCCCAAAACCTCTTTTCCCAGCTTATCGACAAATTCGCTTAAGGTCTTACCCTTAAACTCTCCGTTGGCAATAACGCTTTGCCCGTCCTTATGACAGGACAACTCCCAGCTTTCCGCAATTTTGTCGGCGTCGGAGGTCTTGCCGTATTCATTGCGAAGTCTGTTTCCCCCCCATAAGTAATCCTTGCAGGGAGCCGTAAGCTTCATTGGATAGAAATTCATGTTTATCAACCTCTTTCTGTTCATATAGATATATTTGCTGAACGTTTTATTTTTGTTTCTGAATTTAGTATAGCACAAATTTCATGAAATGTAAATCCGAAATTATTTGGCAGATTTAAATTTATTTAACAATCGTATATCGTTTCCGCAAAAGGTCAAATCATACAAGGTCAGCAAGCGGGACATTATCCTGCCTCCGTACCTTTCCTGAAGCTCCTGCAAAGTAAAATTTGTACTTATTACAGTAGGTTTGCCGCTGTTCATTCTTGAATTGATAATATTGTATAAAGTTGACAGATTAAATTTGGAATCAAATTCCGCTCCTAAATCATCGAGAATAAGCAAATCGCAGTCCTGCAAAAGCTGTGCCGAGGATAAGTCTGGAGCATTGCCGAAATGCTCCTTTTCTATTTTGCGGAACAGATCGGGGGCAGAACCGTAGATAACACTATACCCGCCTTTTTTTATCACTTCGCTGCCTATTGAAAGAGAAAGATGAGTTTTTCCCAATCCCGTTCCGCCGATCATCAAAATACCGTTTTGCGGTAAATGAAAGTTTTGGGCAAAATCAAGACAATACCGAAAAACCTCGTCCATTTTTTGCTGCGGACTTATTTCCGAGCCTCTTTTTTCATTGGAATACAAGCTTAAATCAAAGGTGTCAAAGGAACACAGGTTCATTGCTGACGAGCGGTTAAGCTCCTCGCACTGAAATTTGGTAACATCGTCCATAAAGCAGGAGCAGCGTTTTCCTTCATAAATACCGGTATCATTGCATTTGTTGCAGCTGTAAACAGGCTCCAAGTAGTTCTCCTTAAATCCGTTCAGCTTGAGCAATCCCTTTATTTGACGGTTAATTGCAATATTTTCTTCGGAAATTTTGGCCACATCCTTTTGCGGGTTTTTACTCGATATTAATATGGTGGCTAATTTTGCCCCTCCCGAATAAAGACGCTTTCTTAATTCCTTTATCTGTGGGATTTTTGCTTCTGCCTCGGCAATATGCCGTTCTTGGATTTCCCTATTGCGGTTTTTTCGATCTCTGAGGCTATCCTCAGCCATTGTATAATATTTTTGCAGATAACTCATGAACTTCCTCCCGAGTGATTGTGTCTGTTTAGCATAAGCCGCTCGATCTCATTGATGTCAAAAGACGTATTTTCGCCTTTTTCCGCTGATTTTGGCTTACTGTCATCGGATATTTGTTTAGGTGTTTTTATACCCTTATCCTGCCAGCTTGAAAGAACCTTGTTCATATAAGGAAAAGCCAGTTTTCCCGTGGCGTTTAAAGTAATTTGATATGCTTCGTTTATCATTTCATCGCTGAATTGATATTGGTTTACCCAAATATTAATCATATCTCTCTGTTGTTTGGAAAAAGCGGAATTAACCTCGAACATTTTTCTGAAGCGTTCAACTGCGCTGCTTAGACTGATCATTTCCTCCATTCTTTTTTCGGCTTTTTCTATGGTATTTATTTCCGATTCCGACCATTCTACAGCAGTGGCTCTCATATATGCGGGAGTTGCCTTTTTTATGGAAAAACAGCAGTCAACCAAAATCAACGCAACCTCAACGGGCAAACAAGCATCCTCCAAAATAAGCATGAGAGTTCTTTGCTCGTTATGCTTTAACGGTCTTCCGTAAAGCGCTTCACAATGCTTAAAAAGATATTTTGCTTCGTCGCTTCCTCTAACCGTATCGGCGATTTCAACGGGAGGAAAATCAGGGATCCTCTCCAAATTTACTTTATGTACCAGACTTTCGGGCATTGCCGAAAATGCCGAGGAAGAAGCTGCTGCTAAAACCGGACTGTTTTCCTTTTTTACAATTTTTTCTTCTGTATTCAAAGGAGTGATCTCACCCGATTCGTCAATGCTTAATATCTTTCTCTGCTGCCAAAAATGTATGCTTTCTTCCGCCTGCTCCTCTGTTATATGAAGCTGTTCGGCAAGCTCTTTTTCGGAAAATTCATGTTCCGAATTACGCAGCAGAAAAAGCAAGACCTTAATATCGCTTTCCCCCGCCAATTTAAGATATTTATCCACAATAACGGCAGGAACACAAAACACAGAGCTCCATATTCCCAAATTAAATTTATATTTCATAAATATTCGCAGTCCTTACCGAAAACTTTAACTCCTAATTATCGGATTTATTTCTACTCAACAGTTCTTCCGCACTTTTGAGAGTGATCTCGCTGTCCGAATCTCCCGAGATAATTCTGGCGATCTCGCGCTTTCTCTCCTCGTGATCAAGACATCGTACCTTAGTGTAAGTTCTTTTTTCGTCGCTTTGTTTTTCTATCAAAAAGTGAGCATCTCCCATTGCGGCAATCTGAGCCAAGTGGGTCACACAAAGCACCTGCCTTTTCTGTGCGATCTCGGAAAGCTTGATTCCCACCTTATGAGCCGCCCTGCCGCTGATACCCGTATCTATTTCATCAAATATCATTGTGGGCACATTATCGGCTGACGCCAAAACATTTTTTACCGCCAGCATTATTCTCGACAGCTCGCCTCCTGAAGCGATTTTATTCATCTGCTTAGGCTCTTCTCCCTTGTTGACCGAAATCAGCATTTCGACCTGATCCATGCCCGTTATTGAAATTTTATCCCGGCTGAAATCAAAAACAAATTTCACATTAGGCATGTCGAGAAACGTTAACTCTTCGGTGATTTTTTTAACTAATTCGTCAGCGGACTTTTTTCTTTTTTCGCTTATTTTTTGCGCTTTTTCTTTTACTTCGTCAGCTAACCTTCTTCTTTTTTCATTTAATTCCTCAAGAATATTATCGCTGCTCTTCAATTCCTTCAGCTCCGCTTTCCAAGCGTCCAAATCGTTTATCAGATCATCTATCTCTGTTTTATATCTTCTTTTTAACAGTAATAGGTCGCTCATTCTCGATTCAAGAGCGGATAAGCTTTCGGGGGTAAATTCATCGTTAATATGCTTCGATACCTCTGAGCCTATATCTTTAACGTCTATGATTATTGCAGACAGTCTTTCCGCAAGATTTTTAAGATCCTCTTCCGCTTCGTCCAACGCAGCGACACGTTCAAGCTGAATCGAAGCCTGTTGAAGCAGCTCTGCCGCATTATTGTCGTCGTCATATCCGCAAATGCTTCCATAAGCCTCCGACAGCGCTTTTTGCACCGTTTCAAAGCTTCTTGCTCTTGTTAATTTACCGGAGGTTTCCTCCTCTTCGCCCGGCTTTAAATTATATCCGTCTACATCTTCTATTTTTTCGGTAAGCTCAAT
>JAMPBF010000050.1 GCA_023666805.1 Bacillota bacterium | reverse complement strand
TGGATTTACCTTTAAATGTATCATCGCTTTGTTTGGCTAAATTGCAAAACACACGGTCTGCATTTATGCCTGTAACAGAGATTTCAAAGTCCGCTTTATTGCTGAGTAGCAACTTATCAAACGTCTGTTCATCAAGATTATAAACATATTTCTGACCAGGATGAGGATAAAACGGGAAAAAGCCCGGCAATACCATGCCTTGAGTATTGCTGTAAAATTTTGTGCTACTGCCACAATATTCCATATAAATGCTTGTTACATTTACATTATTAAAAACAGTAAGATAGTCACCTTCCTGCTTAAATTTCAAGTCATTGCCATTATAATCATGTATGTTATTAACTTTATAACCATGATACAAAGTGAATTTGTATTCATCTAAATTTTCTCCCATTACAAGTTCCGCTTTTACATTCAACTTATTGGTCACATTTAAATCAAGTTTATATGATAAAATTTCAAAATTCGCTTTCTCCTTTTTCTGTTCAATTTCATCATAATACCAAAAATCCGATGCCAAACCTTCATTAGGGCTAAAATTCATAATGTTTTTTGAAGATGGCTGAGCGTATATAATAATATTTATAATGCATAGCACAATACATATTGCTGATATAAGATTTCTTGTTACTTTAGAATGGTAAATTTTGGTTGATAAAATAAAAGCAAATATAAATATCCATGCAGATAGTAAAGCTATTCTATACGATAAGACAGAATAACCAAACAAAAAGTTAGGCATCCAATCTAAAGATGGAGTATAAATGTTAAAGACATTATATATTGGATATAAATCTATATATAAATTATTATATACTAATTCAACAATATTCTCGAAAAAATGGCTTGAGAAAAATGTAAACAAAATAAATATTATATATGAAATGATTCTTTTATTAAAAATTTGCGAAAAACAAAATCCCATTAAAGTTCCCA
Source organism: Bacillota bacterium (assembly GCA_023666805.1). GTDB lineage: Bacteria > Bacillota > Clostridia > Oscillospirales > Ruminococcaceae > Ruminiclostridium_E. The sequence goes on along the minus strand of JAMPBF010000050.1, from coordinate 13,906 downwards.
ATAAAGATATTCCAAAAATGTTTATAAAAATGTTGATTAAAATATGACCAATAAATTCGTCGTGCTGTAAATTCAACGATAAGAATGCTCCAACATTGAATGCGCCACATATTACAGTCGATATAAGATCAAGTATAATAAAAATAAGCAAGTTATATATATAACACTTATTTTTAGTTTTTATTTCATTTTCGTTTATTTTTAAAACTTTTTTACTATATTCATAAGAAAGGACGAAATAGAATATGAAATGAATTATAGAGAGAGACAATGTAATTCTAAGTTGGGAAAAAGAAGCGATTACATCTGAGTTATATGATAACAAACATGATAATTGATATAATGAAATAAGTGCTATGTATAACACATATAAAAAAACAAATAATTTGCTTTTTATAAAATTATGTATATAATATTTCATATTAATTTAACTTATCCCCATTATTAAAATGATAAAGATTATACGATCTTAGGCGTCTTTACTCAAATAATATCAATTTTACATTATTGCGACATCAACTAAATTTTATAAAATATTAAGGCAAAGGAACTGCTTCCACCACAGTTCCTTTGCCTCAATTATCCATAGTGAAAATAAAGCAGTATATTTTTTGTATCTATAGCAACGAATAACTCTTAATCCACTGATATGAGTGTTCCTGTTGCCTGAGCAGAAGTGCCACTAACTAAAGCAGTAAGTTGAAACGCTTTAGTACTTCCATCGCTGTAACTGGTCATTCCCTGCTTAGAACCTTTGCCACGACCCATCGTAAAACTTTTAATGGTTACAACTCCACTGCGTAAGTTGTATGTAAACCGACAGTTCAAGGTAGATTGAGAGGCACTTGTTGTTTCAATACAATAGTATGCATTTTCTGCAACTAAAGAGCATTGACCAGCCACATCTCCATATTTAATGGAAAAGGAATCCGAATCTGCACTGGCTGGCAAAGCTAAGCAAGAAGCTACAGTTGCAGCCGTCACCATTGTTGATAAAAATTTTTTGAGTTTCATTTTGAAATCTCTCCTTTATTTTGTTAATTTTAGCAACTTGCAAAATGAAAAAAATCCCCATTTTACAAGAAAAAAATTAACAAAAACAACTGATTTTCCTCCGTTTTTGAGGTATAATTTAAGTATCGGCAAAAACAAACCAAAAAAACGGGGGAAAAATCATGCGAAAGAAATTTAAGCAAATGTCATTAAATGACATCTACGATAATGTGCTCGATTCAATGGAAGAAAACAAATCCGAATTGATAACTCTTCTTGAAGAACACATTGATTTTGATACGATAATCCCGTATCAGTTCTACAACGCTTACTACTCCGATAGAGGGCGCAAGAGAGTTTTTTCTCTAAAAAGTCTTATGTGCGCACTTCTTTTGAAAAAGATTTTGGGTATAAGCGAAGATTCTTTACTGTTAAATATTCTTAAGCTGTCAAAAGAATTGAGAGATTACTGCGAATTTTCAACAGTTCCCAATGCTTCACAATTAACAAGAATTAAGCAGGATTTTCAGTCTCAATTTGAATTACTGTTTGAAGCTCTCGTTAATATTACAAAGCCTATTTGCGAAGAAATTAACAGTAAAAAGTCCGATTATCTGATTTATGATACAACGGGCATTGAACCCAAGGTAAAAGAAAACAATCCAAAATTTATGAACACCAAGCTTAAGGAAGCCAAAAAAATAGCAAAATCAAATCCCGATTTTGACCCGTACAAGGGCGTTTATGGTCTTCTTCCCGATGAAGCATTAAGTTCTCCGTCCGCAAAACAGCAGTACATTAACGGGCATTATTGCTATGCTTACAAAGTCGGTATTGTTACTGACGGGCTTGGGATCGTTAGGCATATCTCTTTTTTTGATGATGATTTTAAGGCGAAGCATCCCGAAATTGTCTCAAAAAAGACCGACAATCCGGATAAAGATAAGGAAATAAGTGATTCTGTTTCATTAAAACCTGTCCTTTCCGATTTTTTTAAAGAACATCCTGATTTTTCTTTTTCAACTTTTCTTGGGGATTCTGCTTTTGATTCTTACGATAATTTTTCTGTGTTAAAAAATGAGTTTGGTTTTTCAAGAGTCTGTGTGCCTTTGAATTCAAGAAATTCAAAACACTCTTCCCCTTGCTTTAATGAATACGGTAATCCTGTTTGTCCAAATGACGGTGTCCAATTTATTTTTCAAGGCAAGTGTGGCGGGAAGAATCGCTCCGAAAGATTTAAATGGGTTTGCCCGAAATCAATTCAATCCGGGAATACCCGCATTTGTACCTGCGAAAACCCTTGCACCAATTCTTCTTACGGAAAATGCGTATATACATATCCGGAAAAAAGCTTCAGAGACTGCCCCGGAATTCCAAGAAATACTGAGCACTGGGATAATCTTTACAAACACAGAGTACTTGTTGAAAGAACAATCAATCTTTTTAAAGATTCTTTCGGTCTTGCTTCTTTAAGAACCCATGATCCGAAAACCATAAAGGCTGAATTATTTCTTGCAGGCTGTGCCCAGCTTATTGGTGTTATTCTTGCTAAGGCTATTCATCAACATAAGCTTTTCAAAAGTATTCGTAAAATTGTTTCTTTAACTGCGTAAACTCTTTGTCCTAATATTTTTTGACCGAGTATTTTATCGGTCTGTTTTCGTTGCCTGTTTTTTTATCTGTGGTTTTTATTTGCTCTTTTATCCTTTGATATTTGACTTCGTATAGTAATTGCGATTCATTTCGCAATTACCTATTATTACCTTATTTTAAAATTGGTTAATTAAATTTGAATTTAAGGAGGAAATGCTATGAAGCACAAGGTTAAAGTTACCGTTATTGACAAAAAGTTATATCCGGAGCTGCAGCAGAAATTTTGCGCTGATCCCAATGCTGGTATTTGCCATTGCTACAATGTGGGAGATGAGTTTATTTTTTATCGTGATGATGAGCGAGATGATTTTTGGCACATGGGGCTAAATACCTTAACAAAAACAAACGGCGATCCCGACAGGATCGCAGGCGGATCAAAATTACCTTTTTGCTCCGAAGCATGGGACGCAATTTCTCGTTACATATATACAGGGTTACAGGGCGGCTCCATAATGAAGGGATGGATGAAGGAAGAGAACACGATGATTACCTGCTGTTCTGACGGCACACGACCTGTAATATTCAAGATTGAGAGAATCGATTATAATGAATAATCATTCTTTTTGAAATTTAACAGCACTCTCAAAATTTATAACTCCATTGATATGCCTTACCTCGTCAACGCACATAGCGTGCAGCTCCTGCATTGTATCCTCGTCAACATCATTCGCCGCCGCAATAGCATGAGCCAACTTTCCAAGCTCCACAGCGATTTTGAAAAGATTTCTGTTGATCCGCTGCTCCGAGCCATGCACCACAGCGTCCACCGAGGAAGTAATTCTCGGAGCCAAATAATTTACGTTATCCTCGGATTTTAAAAATCCAATATAAAAATTTATAGCCTTTTCAATAAATTCACTCGGGGACTTGCAGTTGTCCGACTCGTAAATATTTTTTATATCTTCTTCCGTGGAAGGATATATCCACAAAGGTATTCTTATCTTTTTTTCGTGTTCCATTTTGCTCCTTTCTTAGTCGCCACAGCCACCTAATAAACCGTCAAACGGCTTGCCAAAAGGCTCTTTGGGTTCACCTAAAAGCATTTCAAATTGCCATTACAGCCACCCAAAAGCTTTTTTTCAAAAATCCAACAAACCGCTCAACAGCGGTCGGCTTTGCCGTCCGCTGTAATCGTCGGGTGCACCCGACTTTAACTTGCATGAAAATCATACTTTCCCACCACTCCCACCCCTGCTAATCCGCAGTTTGAAAACCACCTCCAAAACCGCCCAAATTTTGCCGAGAACTGTGCGAAGGTAAAACTTACCCTACCTTTGCCACAAAATCGCACACAAACTCGATACAGCCGCCAACACGGTTGTCAAGCGGTGTGATTTGCCTTTGCACCAGTGTTTTTTGGTTTAGTTTCACTCTGCTCCTTAGTCTCCATATCGATATAATCCCTTACATTCTGCGGCACTATCCTGTTGTAAAGCTGCTCGGCGTACTTGGAGATTTCCTCGTCCAGCGAGGAATTTTTATGATTCAAGTACATCTTCAGCGCAGTAACTTTCTTGTCCTCAAGGGTAATCATAACTGTATTTTTCATAGCTGCTCCTTTTAAAATCCGATGAGCGTTATGCTCAAATCATTCTGAACTTCGTCTTGGGTGATTTGGTGCGGCTTTGCAAACAACTGAACATATTCCTTGCACTTCTCATCCGAAAGCGAACAGAAATCTTCGCCGTCATCACCGCAGATAAAGAACGGTCCTGCGACTATTCCCTCAATAAAACGGCGGTTGCCTTCCATACCAATGAGTTTGGACTCTTCATTTCCGACCATTATCGCCTCGGGATCGTGGAGGTAACCTATCGGCTCAATTAAACCGCCGCCTACTGCTTTTTGCATTGACTCCAAATCACCGCCTATCTCTGTCACATAGGCAGGCTTGTTGGGTTCTACCATAACAACTTTCATAGCACTATTCCTTTCTTTTTAAAAAAATCTTAACTGTAATTCTTCGTCCTGTTCTTCCTCGGACTCAACATTTTCCACTGTTTCGCTCTGCTCCGATTCGGAATATTCCTCCCTGCTCACATCGGAAATTTCTTCCTCTGCCATATCCTCATATTCCTCGTCCTCGCTTTCACAATATTCGAGCTGTTCATTTATGCTCCTTAAAATTTCGGGAGAGCGCATCTTTTCGGCTGCGGAACGAAAGCTGTCGAGGTATCGCTCGGGGTTTCCATATCTCCGCATAGTGATCAGATCATCCTCGGCAATGGCTGAACGGATGTTTTCAGCATAGCCGAGGATATATCGAATACAAAGCTGATCATACTGCTTTGCGGAAAGATTTTTTGATTGCTCCCGAACAAATTTTAGGTTTTCGTCCGCCTCAATAATTGCCATAGCTTTCCGAGCATTCTCCCTTATTTCATCGGGACGAGCCAATATAAATTGTTTCGCTTTGGGCGTCGGCGTCCTTGCCGACGCTTGGGGCGAAACATTTCAACATCCTGTTGAATCTCTCGGCACATTGGGCGGCAGTTCTCTATAGTAAGCGTCGGGCAAACCAAAAAACGAGTTGTCCTGCTTGGCAAGCTGCTCCTTGTAATAGATGATATGGTTCTTGACGAGCCAAAGCCCCTCGCCGTCCGCCCAGCACGGATCGGAGCCGCCTTTGGTATATAATTCTTCCCATCGCTTGTAGCTGTTTTCAAGAGCTGCGGCGTAATCAAATGCTTTTTCTTTTTTGCTCATAATGTCATAGTGAGCGATTCGGTTTCGCCCTGCTCTTGTTCATTGATCTGCGCCTGTGCAAGTTCCAGTTCCTGCTTGTTGTAACAATACAAATAGCAGTCATAACCCTGTCCGGGCTGACAGCGAAAGAGAAAAAGATGTCGGTCGGTTTCAACGGAAAACCCATTGCTCTCTCCCAAATCAAGGCTTGCATTACTTCCGCAGACCCTATACATCTCTTGCCTGTTTTTCAGCAGTCCGCTCTCTCTAAGGCTATTCACAACCTCGTCCAACTCGGATTTAAAGTCGCTGTCATTCATATCCTCACGGTTGCCCCACCATGTAGTCCAAAATTCGTCGTCCCTGCCGAAATCCATTCGCAGATGACCTATGCAGGCGTTTCTTAATTCGGGCTTGCAGTCGGAATAGAAAAGGGACTTTTGCTCTGCACCGGCACATTTTAATTCAAATTTCATAACATTTCTATCTCCATTTCCTCGGTATTTTCTTCATTAATATCGGGCAGCACTATCCCGTCATAAGCAAGGACGGGTTCATATTCCGATGGAATAACATAGTACCCATCGATGAACATACCGCCCTCTTTCTCCTGCATACGCAGTCCTACCTTCTCCTTATCAAGCAGGTCATACAGCTCGTAAGGGATTTCGTTAAGCTCTTCAAGGAAATCATTGTCGAGCACGATTTCTCCGTATTCCTCAACGTTTTCACATGGATAAACAGGGACTGTTTCCAACCCGTAAGTTCTGTTTATCGCCTCGCAAATATTGTCGGGAGGCTCGGACATTAACGCTCTGTAAGCGCACATCTGAGTGGAGTCCTCACCGATTTCGGCTATCCGATTTGCCAAGAAATTGACTTCCTCAAAGGACGCATTAAGAGTAAACATAGCGCCATTGATTTCGGGTATCGCCTTGCATTTTTGTAAAATAAATTCCAAGTTCTCGGAGAAATTATCGGCTTTCATCGCCGAATCAAATTTGGATTTCTCAACAGGGAATGACATTGATTTTATATTTCCTGAGTTTTTATCCCGAATCGTTACATTAAAAACTTCCATTTACTTCACCTTCAAGTATTTATAAACCGTTTGTACGAAATATACCGTATTCTCTGTAATTTCATATTGCGGGAATTGCTCCGAAACATTTTGCAGAGCAGTTTCAAGTTGTATTACTGTCAGTCCGTCGAAGCACTCGCAAAATAGCGCATAATCAAAATCCTCGTCAAGACTGCCGCCGAAATTCAGACAATAAAAAACAGCCTTGACCATATTTTCATCAAGGCTGTTTTCATCTTCTGCCATCATGTTATCCAACTCCGCAAGCCAATCCCACATATCTTCGACAGCTCCACGTTGGTCATCTGTAAAATCTTCGGATATGGAATTGCCTTTAAAGCTGTAATCTAAAAGGGCTTGATTAGCGCTTTCCGTTCCCGAAACCAATGAGCAAATCAATAGAATTAAAATAATGATCGGCATCAAAATTGCAACGATCAAAACAAGGATAACATTTCTTGCTCTTTTGTCAGTGACGGCAGTCGCAAGGACTTTGACTACAACAACAGGTACTGCCATATATTCTCCTTTCAAAGCAAAAGCCCGACATTGCTGTCGGGCAGGTATAATTGTTGATCCTTTGGAATAATTTTAGGATTAATATTTAGTTTGCTTTATTTGTTCGCTGCAAAATTCGTACAAGGTTGGAATATCCTCTGTAACCGTTTCCCAAAGAGATTCAGCATCGATTTTGCCGTAATCATGAGCAACAACGTTACGCAGTCCTTGTATTTGATGCCAAGGAATTTCATCGTTGGTTTTCAATTTATATCCTTCGGATAAACGTTTAACAAGCTCTCCGATTTGCAAAACGCACATTGCGACAGCATTTCTGTATACGGAATTTTCTTCAAAAGCTTCCTTATCAGAATCATACTGTTTATTAGCCTCATCGATTTGCTCACAATATTTTAAAATACTCTTTAGGACTTCTATATCACGCTCGTTCATAAATCAGCACCTCGTCCCTCTGTATTTTGCTGCGAAAATTTTCGTCAAGACTGTTGGTAGTCAGCAAATCAACATCTTTTGAAAGAGCGTCGCATATATCAAGCCTCATTCCGCTAAGAGCAAACAAGCCTCTAAGCGTTCCCTTGTCGATTCGGAGGTCAATGTCGCTGTCCACAGTTGCGCAGCCCCTTGCATATGATCCAAATAAATAAACACGTTCAACGCCATACCTCATTGCAATGGGAGAAACACAGCTTTGTATTTCCTCTATGGAATAAACTTTGTCATTCATTTCTATCATCCCCTTTCTGATAGTATACCACTTTATTTCAAAAAAAGCAAGAACAATTTATCTGCCACCTGCCTTTCCGAACAGTTCCGCCTTGTACGGTGGAGCGATAACGCATAAGCAGTACCTTTCATTTCCGCATTTATACAGACACATTCCACGATGAGGGTATTGAATTATTTTGTACTCGGAAGGCTCTAATTGGAGTGCGTCCATATAAAAATTGCTATCAACTGTGCCTGCGTTAAAGAGAAATTGGTGGGTAGGAATTGCAAACAGCGGCTTGGTCAATTCCCGAACATTATCCGTCAAAAAGTCCTCAATGTTCTGACTTGCAAGGATAACGGCGGATTCCTTTTTACGAACACGTTTCATAAAGTTTCGAACATACTCAACCGCTGTCAAATTATTTAGCATTAAATAGAACTCGTCTATGCTTGCTACTGTATTTCCTTTGGTGAGGAGCTGCTCCGACATATACGAAAGCACGTTGAACAGCAAAGCGTTTCGGATATTTTTACTCGCCTGCAAAAGTCCTTTCACGCCAAAGGTTATAAAGTTGCTGTCGGTTATGTTTGTATGACCATCAAAAAATTTACTCTCTGCGCCCTTGCACAACGAATGCAATCCGAGGCATATATTTTGTAAGGTTTCAGCGGTATAGAGGTTTTTCTGCTTGGGATTATAGCCTTGATACTCAGCCTCTACAAGTGCATAAAAATCCGAAAGGATCGGGTAATCGGCGGGTTTCATAGCATTCCAAGCGGTATTGTCGCTGATGTGAAAATTTTCGTACAGCTTTATCAGAAGCAACTCTATTGTATCAATTTCACGGTCGGTAAAATCCTTGTAGCTGCGGAAAAAGTCACGCAGAAAGCTGATATGCTGCGACAGCTTAGTTTTTGACTTGAAGGCTTGCGGAGCGTCCTCATCAGAGTTGCTGCCATCGTCCCAGGTTTTCGGCTCAAGCACATTTATGATATACTCACCCGACATCAAATCAATAAAACAGCCGCCGAGATTCAGCGTTAGATCCACATATTCCGTTTCGGCATCAAGACAAATTACATGCTTGCCTTTTTCTCTTAAATTTGTTAAAATAAGTTTTAGAAGATACGACTTTCCCTGTCCGCTGTTGCCCAGTATAAGGGCATTTGCATTCGTTTTATCATCGTCACGCTTATCGAAATCTACAATAATATTGCCGCCGTAACGGTCTTTTCCAAGATAAAAGCCTTGCTCATCTGTCTTTCCCGAAAAAGAAAAGGGATATAAATTTGCAGTAGACGAGGCAGGAATCACTCTCTCAAACTGCTCACGAAACATATTTCTACCACTTGGCATAACGCTCATAAAGCCGTGCTGCTGTCTTAACATCAGCTTATCAACATTCAGCTTTGAACGCACCAACTCGGTCTGCACTTCTGTTTGCAGAATCCGCAGATTGTCAAGGCTGTCGGAGATCATTTCAATAAAAACAGCAACGTGTAACAGCGGCTCACGGTTTCTGTGCATATCGGCGGCAAGCTGCGCTACGTCCTGCAAATTGCTCTCGGCAGCAACGGTCTGCTGTAAATTATTTGTAGAACTGCGCTGCATACGGTTCTTGTTGGCGGCATTGGCAATGATTCTTTTTTCTTCTGCCGCTGTAACATGACGGGTATATATGCGGAGAGTCACTCCGTCTTTCTCGCCCAAGTAACGCAAGATAGCCTGTTCCGAAGTGCTTGTGGGGTACTCACGCAACGCCCATACACAGCGGAATGTATTGCCGCAGATAAAATAATCGGTATAAAACTTTATTGTTGACGGAGCGACCATATCAAGGAAATCCTTTTGGGGTCGAGTTGTAAAATCCTTTTCTGCGGAAATATTTCTTTTCCTCATGCCATACCTCCCATCGTTTGTTCAAGATTTTGCTCGGGGAAAATCTCGTTTTCGGGTTTCATAAAATAATCGCTGTCGCTGCTCCAAAACGAGATGTAAACATTATCCTCGCCTAACCATATATCACGCTGCTCAAAGCCTTCTCCCCAACCATCTGCTGCTTGTGAAGATGCAAACTCGGAAACATCGATCAATTCAGCCTTGTCAAGTTCTCCGTACGATTTAACCGTGAATACACCATATAAATCTCCGTTCCTGACTTCCACGCTTGGGAATATAGAATGTACTTTTTTATCAAGGTGTTCATCGTGAAAATATGCCGCCAATCCACGTTCGGCAGATTCCTCATCGATTTTAACATCGTTGTCGATTATATTGTTGATGTCCTCGTCGTAGTTTACGTAATCCTCGGAATATACTTCATAGGGTTCACTTCCGTCACCGCTGCTTATCGCAAATTTTAATGGACAGTACAGCTTGGTTTCCGTAAGTTCACGCTTAGTAAGATCAATAGTGTTATGAGTTAACTCACAGGTTTCGATTCTCGGATCGCTGCTCAAAATTTCCGAAGCATAATCCACAAATATTTCAGCGAGATTACTGTCCTCGATAAGGTCTGTCAGCGATATGCTGAACTTGTCCTCGTTTGCGTACTGCTTGAGGCATCTGTTGATGCAGATGTCCATACGAGTTTTCAGAACGTCAAACGCTAAGTTTTGCTCATGCATTTTAATAATGTCTCTCGCATTGGGGATATACTGCGAGTATCTTGCATATTCGGCGCCCTCGGAATTTATAAGAAGTCCGTCGCCGCTTTGTCCGTTTACAAGCATAACGCAATGATAGCTGTCATCGTAAAATCCCATTAGTTTTTTATAGGGCGGAAGATAATAATTAGGCTGCATAGGCTTTTCACAAAACTTCTTGAACTCGCTTTCCGACACCTCGATCACCTTTTCCACAACGCATTTTTCGGGGCTAAACTCCGCTGCCTTGTAATTCAAGTCCACATTTAAGATCAATTTATCTGCCATTTAAACTCCTTTCGCCGTCATAATTTTCAAATTTTTCATTGGTAGTATTCTGTTCAAGATACACTGCCAACAGTGTTTTAATATCATCGTTGTCATACCGCCTTGCCAAAAATCCGTTCTCGTTCAAGGTCTTTTCGATCCTGTTCAAGTGCGCAAAAATTTCCTTATCCTTAAGCCCGCGAATACGTACTATAAGAAGAAATTCTCTTGCCGTAGCAGTCAACGCCTGTATCTGATCAAGGTGCTGCATATCCTGCTCCAACAGTTTCCGCACCGAAGGATTTTCTTCCTTTTGGGCTAATGATTTGAGATGATTCTTGTTGTCCTCAAAGCTTTCTCGGCTGTTCACGCATAAAATTTCAATCTCCGTCAAGCCTTTGAGAACGCTTGTCAGCGAGTAGATTTTAGCCGACAAAGCCGCCTCGGACATCACGGAAATATTGCTCGGCTTGATACTGAAAAAGACCGCCTCATTGAAAGCGGTCTTTAAGGAGTATTCGGTTATTTCGGTGATTCCGAGGAGTTGACGGGTCGATTGTTGGGGCTGCTGTTTTTGTTTTTTCAATTTAACCTCCAATTTCCGGTGAAGTAATTTCTTCAAATTCGGAAAGCTCGGTATAATCATCGGGGCTGTTTTTGTAAGTGCGCCTTAAATAATCGTTTCCGCCGTCCACGGATACAGCGCCGCATTTGCAGCATTTAAAGTCGTGAACATCCTCAGAAACAATTACATCACCGCATAAATTACATTTTACACTGTTTTTTATTATTCTGCGCAAATCATTTCACCTCCGAAACGATTATACCACAACGCTTTTCCAAAGTCCAGCTATAATTTCCACCTGAATTCCTGCTGCTCAATGAAAAAATATCTTGCAGCATATTTTATAAAATCCAAAATGCTAACATCGTCGTGTCTGATCGCCAAGAATGCGTACACGAGCGTGGCTATAACAGGCAGCGAGAAACCTGTTTGCGCCATTGCAAAAACGGAAATCAGTGCGCCGATTCCTATAACGACCAAATCCCTCAATCGCCATAAAAACAGCGTTGGCGAGGCTTTCAGATTATCGGGATAAATATACATTTTATTTCATCACCTTCCTTTATTTGATCGCCGTCTTGACCATACTTGCCAAGTGTACTGCCGACTGTGCCGTGTTCACTACTCCGTTAATATTGGGTCTTGTAGCGGTTTCCAATCCGAACATTCCCGCAATTCTCGGGATTTCGGCAGCGGCAAGGATCATCCCCAAGCCCATAAGCCAATAGTCCTTAAACAATATCAAGCCGCAGATCAGCATTGTGGATTGCAAAAAAGCAGTAAGACAAGTACCGATAACCTGTTTGATCCACATAACAAAACCGTCCATGTAACCTCTCGGAATACTGAACATATACATTGCACCAACGGCAACTTGTATCAGTAAGATCCCACCTCTTTTCAGACTTCCGAAAAACACCTTTATCACCGAATATCCGAACATAATTACAATTAAAATATTCAACAGCGGCACAAATGTCATTTGGTTCAAAACGTCAAGGCAGGCATTTAACAGCGTTCCTTGCCCTTCTGCGCTGATCAAGCCGGTCATATCGCTTGCCATGCTGCTTTGCATGGAAACCGCAAGGCTGTACAGCTTGACGGGTACGACAGTAAAAAGGTTGACAGCCATAAAGCCCTTAATAATGTTCAGTGCCAATGCTTTCGGATCGCCTCTGCCGTTCTGCGATTCTATGGCAAAATCAAACAGTGCAACAATTATGCCTACAACGAAAAGTGCCCAGCCAAACAGACTGAATAGTGTTACGATTTGTTTGACCCAGGGCATTCCGAACAGGTCTGAGCCGACCCTGTTCATTGACGTGAAAAAGTCACCGAACAGGCTGATTATTTTTTGATATATCAAATCTTCAATATAATCAAACAGTTTTGTAACCAAATCGGCGCCTATATCTAAAAGAAAAATTGTATTTCACCTCCAACCGAAACAACGCTTTATGTAAGCGCTGTTTCGTAAATTTTCAGCGCAGACTTTCCACGGCAAGCTGCATACCGAGCCTAAATCCGTCTATGAACATATTCCTTGCTTCCTCGGAAGTCATTTCACTGACGATATCGTTCAGCTTTTCCAACTGCGCATACTGCTCCTTGTTCAGCACTTTTTCAAGCTGATTCAACATTTTCAGCAGGTCATTATTGGCTTTGGCATAATCGGAATTACCTGCATATCGCTTGTTCATAGGGTACAGCTCTCCTTTGTACAGTTTTTCGATTGTTTCGTACATTTGGATGCACCTCCTTTCGAGCCACAAGTATACCGATTTTGCTGTGGAAAGTCTATCACCAATACCAACAAAATTTTTTGCCGAATTTAGAGATTGATTATGCCCCAAATATACAGCGGAGCGGTTAACATAAACACTAAGCAAGCGAATAAAATCGCAGGAGCAGTCCATTCAAAGTGTCCACTTCGCCGATAATCAAAATAAGCGCAACCCAATTTACCAAAGAAAAAAACCGCCAAAACAAGGTCTATAACAGGGAATACAACATTGTTGACTACCTGCTTTATCTGCACCGAAGCAGTGTTCCAAGTGTTTTCAATCGCTCCCGCAACATCTCCCTCTGCAAAGGCGCATACCGAAAGAGTGCATACAGCGAGTACGATAACAAAAATCAAACCGATTACTTTTAAAATTTTCTTTTTCATAACGTAAATCCTTTCGTATCAAAAATATTTTAGTAAGTTGGAGCTACATGCCAGTCTGAAAATAAATTACCCTCTATGGTAACGCTGTCAGTAAGATTTGCCGACAGCATTCCCGCAGGAGTCCAACAATCCATTGCCCATGTGTACACTTTGTAGCTGCCATCGGGGTACCACAGCGGAGAAAAATGTGTCCGATTGTTGTAGGTGCTGTACTTATTTTTCTTATATTCCAAAACATTTGAAGAAGTGCTTTCAAGCAGTCTCCAATACGTTTTGTAATAAAATTCGGGGAAATAAGCAACAGCATTTTGAAGGGCGGTATGCTCACCGTTCCCGTAAACCGAAGCAGTCACCTTTTCATTGATGCCATACCCCGATTTCATTGTTTTCCCGACAGCGGTAGGATTCTTATCATCGGGCTTAATGCTCATCGAGACGCTCATATAAACGGAATAATAGTCTGCGCTGTATTCCCATTCTCCCTGATCTTCCCAATAGCCGTAATCGTGCCAGTAGCCGAAATCCTCCCAATACCCGCCGTCATCTACGGATATCCATATCCAATTTGAAACCCAACGCCAGTCGGGTACCCATACCCAATTCGGAATCCACTCCGCTT
>JAMPBF010000004.1:30122-41039 GCA_023666805.1 Bacillota bacterium | reverse complement strand
AGGTAAAACCACCACCACCGGGCGTATCCTGTTTTACACCGGCATTAACCATAAAATAGGCGAAACTCACGACGGTTCTGCAACAATGGACTGGATGGAGCAGGAGCAGGAGAGAGGTATCACCATTACCTCCGCCGCCACCACTGCATACTGGAAAGAGCACAGAATCAATATAATCGATACCCCGGGTCACGTGGACTTTACCGTTGAGGTAGAGCGTTCACTCAGAGTGCTTGACGGTTCTGTAACCGTATTTTGCGCAAAGGGCGGCGTTGAGCCCCAGTCGGAAACGGTTTGGCGTCAGGCAGACAAATATCATGTGCCCAGAATGGCTTATGTCAACAAAATGGACATTATGGGCGCAGACTTCTACAACGTAGTCAAGATGATGAAGGAACGTCTTAAGACTAATCCCGTTCCCATTCAGCTTCCTATCGGTGCGGAAGATACCTTTAGAGGAATTATCGACCTCGTGGAAATGAAAGCCGACATCTATTACGATGATTTGGGCAAGGACATGAGAGTCGAAGAGATCCCCGAGGATATGAAGGAAAAGGCGGCCGAGTACAGAGATCAGCTGCTGGAAGCTATCGCAGAGCAGGACGAGGACATTATGAACAAGTATCTCGAGGGTGAAGAGATCACCACCGACGAGATCAAGAGATGCCTGCGTATCGGAACGATCGAAAATAAGATTGTGCCCGTGACCTGCGGTACTTCCTATAAGAATAAGGGCGTACAGAAGCTTTTGGACGCAATTGTGGACTATATGCCTTCACCCTTGGATATTCCCCCCATTAAGGGCACAGACCCCGAAACAGGGGAGGAAACAGACAGAAAGGCGGGAGACAGCGAGCCCTTCTCCGCATTGGCGTTCAAGATCGCTACCGACCCCTTCGTTGGTAAGCTCTGCTTCTTCAGAGTTTACTCGGGTATTGTTGAGGCGGGTTCTTCCATGCTCAACGCTACCAAGGGCAAAAAGGAGCGCATGGGACGTATTCTCCAAATGCACGCCAACCACAGAAAGGATCTTGAGGTTTGCTACTGCGGCGATATTGCGGCAGCGGTAGGACTTAAGAACACCACCACAGGCGACACGCTTTGTGATGAAAATCACCCCGTAATTTTGGAATCCATGGAATTTCCCGACCCCGTTATCGACTTGGCTATCGAGCCCAAGACCAAGGCAGGTCAGGAAAAGATGGCTCTCGCTTTGGCAAAGCTTGCCGAGGAAGACCCCACCTTCAGAACATGGACGGACGAAGAAACGGGACAAACCATTATCGCAGGAATGGGCGAGCTTCACCTTGAAATTATCGTAGACAGACTTCTCCGCGAGTTCAAGGTGGAAGCAAACGTAGGCGCACCCCAGGTTGCCTATAAGGAAACCATCACCGCCAATACCGAGGTCGATACCAAGTATGCCCGTCAGTCGGGCGGTAAAGGTCAGTACGGTCACGTTAAGCTCCGCGTTGAGCCTAACGAAAGCGGCAAGGGCTATGAGTTTATCAACGAGGTTGTAGGCGGCGCAGTTCCCAAGGAATATATCCCCGCCGTTGACGCAGGTATTCAGGGCGCATTGCAGGCAGGCGTGCTTGCGGGTTTCCCCACCGTTGACGTAAAGGTAACTCTTTACGACGGTTCTTACCACGAGGTAGACTCGTCCGAAATGGCGTTCAAGATCGCAGGCTCAATGGCGATCAAGGAGGCTTGCAAAAAGGCAAATCCCGTTATCCTTGAGCCTATCATGAAGGTAGTTGTTATCGTGCCCGAGGATTATATGGGCGATGTTATCGGCGATTTAAACTCTCGCCGCGGCTTAGTACAGGGCTTTGAAGACAGAAGCGGTGCAAAGCAGATCGAGGCTTTGGTTCCCCTGTCGGAAATGTTCGGCTACTCCAACGACCTTCGTTCCAAGACCCAGGGCAGAGGACAGTACGTTATGGAACCCCACAGCTACGTTCAGGTGCCCAAGAATATTGCCGACGGCATTATGAAGTCCAGAAGCAAAGATTAAATTTTTTAATAATTTTACAAAAAACTCTTGTAATTTACAAAGAAATTTGGTAAAATTAAGTTTAAGCTAATCCACATTTAAAATCTATTAGGAGGAATTTTTCAAATGGCAAAACAGAAATTTGAGCGTACCAAGCCCCACGTTAACATTGGTACAATCGGTCACGTAGACCACGGCAAAACCACCCTTACCGCTGCTATCACCAAGGTGCTTGCACTTAAGGGTTACGCACAGTTTGAAGCTTATGATATGATCGATAAGGCTCCCGAGGAGAGAGAGCGCGGTATCACTATCAACACCGCACACGTTGAGTACGAGACAGATAACCGTCACTATGCTCACGTTGACTGCCCCGGCCACGCTGACTATATCAAGAACATGATCACCGGCGCCGCTCAGATGGACGGTGCGATCCTGGTAGTTGCAGGTACGGACGGTCCTATGGCTCAGACCAAGGAGCATATCCTTCTTGCTCACCAGGTAGGCGTTCCCGCAATGGTAGTATTTATCAACAAGTGCGACGACGTTGACGATGCCGAGCTTCTTGACTTGGTTGAGATGGACATCAGAGACATACTCAGCACTCATGACTTCCCCGGCGACGACATTCCCGTAATCAGAGGCTCCGCTAAGGTTGCTTTGGATTCCACCAGCACCGACATCAATGCTCCCGAATACGCTTGCATTCTCGAGCTTATGAAGGCTGTTGACGATTATATCCCCACTCCCGACCGTAAGGCTGACCAGCCCTTCCTTATGCCTGTTGAAGACACCATGACCATTACCGGCCGCGGTACCGTTGCTACAGGTCGTGTAGAGCGCGGTATCCTTAAACTGAACGATCCCATCGAGATCACCGGTCTTTGCGACGAGCCCAAGAACACCGTCGTTACAGGTATCGAAATGTTCCACAAGCTCCTTGACTACGCTGAGGCAGGCGACAACATCGGCGCACTTCTCCGCGGTATCCAGAGAAGCGACATCGAGCGCGGACAGGTTCTCTGCAAGCCCGGCTCCATTCACCCCCACACCAAGTTCACAGGTCAGGTTTACGTTCTTAAGAAGGACGAGGGCGGCCGTCATAAGCCCTTCTTCAGCAACTACAGACCTCAGTTCTTCTTCAGAACCACCGACGTTACAGGCGTTATTACTCTTCCTGCCGACAAGGAAATGTGCATGCCCGGCGACAACGTATTGATGGACGTTGAGCTCATCACTCCTATCGCAGTTGAAGAAGGTCTCCGTTTCGCTATTCGCGAAGGCGGCAAGACCGTAGGTTCCGGCGTTGTTACCAAGATCAACGCATAATCCCTTTGACAAAGCTTAAAATTTAACAAATAAAATTCCACCGACATAAAACCGAGAGCTTTTCATCGTTTAAGATGGACGATATGAATGAAAATGTTCTCCCTTGAATGAGGGAGGCGCTTGGGGAGTGAGTTCGGTGGGATTTTTTTGCGTGCGTATATCCCCGCTCAAATTTTTATTGACATTTAACCGATAAAGTGATAAAATAAATTCTGTACAACAAAAGTACAAAATAATAAAAACGGAGGAATTGATGATGCGTATCACATTGAAAGACAATGTTGTAAAGGAGTATCAAAACGGCACCACCGCTTACGACATTGCCAAAGACATCAGCGCAGGGCTCGCACGTGTTGCCTGCGCCGCAAAAATAGACGGAAAAGTGTGCGATCTGCGAACTTGCATCGATAAGGACTCCTCGCTGGAAATACTGACGTTTGATGACGAGGACGGCAGAAAGGCTTTCCGCCACACTGCCTCTCATATACTTGCTCAGGCTGTAAAAAGACTGTTCCCAAATGCAAAATTGGCAATAGGTCCCGCTATCGATAACGGATTTTACTACGATTTTGACGTAGAAACACCCTTTACCGCCGAGGATCTGGAGAAAATAGAAGCCGAGATGAAAAAGATAGTTAAGGAAGGCGCTGAGCCCGTTCAATTCTATCTTTCACCCGCCGAGGCTTTGAAAAAGCTTGAAGACGAGGGCGAGCCTTATAAGGTGGAGCTGTGCAGAGAGCACGCCGATAAGGGCGAGGACATCAGCTTCTACACCCAGGGCGACTTCACCGACCTTTGCGCAGGCCCTCATCTTATGAACGTTTCCGCAGTAAAGGCGTTTAAATTGACCTCGGTCACAGGCGCATACTGGAGAGGCAGCGAAAAAAACAAAATGCTGTCCCGCATCTACGGCACCGCCTTCCCCAAAGCCTCCGAGCTTCAGGCATATCTTGACAGCGTGGAGGAAGCCAAAAAGAGGGATCACAATAAGCTTGGCAGAGAGCTTGAATATTTTACCACCGTTGACTATATAGGACAGGGCTTGCCCATTCTGCTCCCCAAGGGCGCTAAAGTGATCCAGCTGCTCCAGCGCTGGGTAGAGGACGTTGAGGCAAAAAACGGCTGTATGCTTACCAAAACCCCCTATATGGCAAAGCGGGAGCTGTATAAAATATCGGGTCACTGGGATCATTACCTTGACGGTATGTTTGTTTTGGGCGACCCCGACGACGAGACCAAGGAGTGCTTTGCCTTAAGACCCATGACCTGCCCCTTCCAGTATCAGGTATTCCTTAACCGCCAGCGTTCCTATCGGGATCTTCCCATGCGCCTTACCGAAACCTCCACCCTTTTCCGCAACGAGGACAGCGGTGAAATGCACGGACTTATCAGAGTAAGACAGTTCACTATCTCCGAGGGTCACTATATTTTACGTCCCGATCAGTTAGAGGAGGAGTTCAAAAACTGCCTTGAGCTTGCCAAATATATGTTGGGCACGGTCGGACTGCTGGAGGACTGCACCTTCCGCTTCTCCCAGTGGGATCCCGCCAATCCCAAGAACAAATATGAGGGAACGGCGGAGCAGTGGGAGCTGGCGCAGGCTACCATGAAAACCATTTTGGACGATTTGGGCGTAGAGTACACGATTGGCATTGACGAAGCCGCCTTCTACGGACCTAAGTTGGATATACAGTACAAAAACGTATTCGGCAAGGAGGACACCCTTGTAACCATTCAGATCGATATGCTTTTGGCACAGCTTTTCGGCATGGAATACGTTGACGTTGACGGCACCAAGAAGAACCCTTATATTATCCACCGCACAAGCTTGGGCTGCTACGAGAGGACCTTGGCGTACATGATCGAAAAGTATGCCGGCGCACTTCCTCTTTGGTTATCACCTGTTCAGGTAAAGATCCTGCCCATAGCCGACCGTCATAATGATTTTTGCAATGAGATCGCAGAAGCCCTCGATAAAATCGGGATCCGCTGCGAAATTGACGGCAGAAGCGAAAAGATCGGCTATAAGATCCGAGAAGCTCAAGTTAACAAGATAAATTACATGCTCGTGGTAGGCGACAACGAGGTAGAGGAAAAGAACGCCTCTGTCCGCTGCCGCAAGCGCGGCGATATTGGCAAGATGTCGATTACCGAATTGTGCGAAATGCTGAAAAAAGAGGTTGACGAAAAAACTATACTCTAATTTCTTGACAGCAGCACAAATCTGTGATAAAATACAGATAAGAATAAAGAAAGGAAGTGCCGCCAATGGATTATACAATGTATATCGCTGCCTTGTCCACCCAGATGGCAATGCAGAACGTTCAGTCCGCCGCTTCCGTGAAAATGCTGAGCAATGTAATGGACAGCCAGGAAGCCGCAAGCGCACAGCTTGTTGAAGCTATTCAGGAAGCCGCTCCCCCAATGCCGACTTCGGGCGTTGGTTCGCTTTTGGACGTAAGGGCATAATATTAAAGGATAAAATTCACAGCGAATTTTATCCTTATTTATTTTCGTTACCGACTAAAGCAGTATAATTACAATTTGTAAATATATATTTCTGTTATACAAAAAGTAAAAAAATATACAAAACGCATAATACTAATTTCTTTTTAAAATATAGACTTCGTCTATCTTTTAAAGCGGAAACAATATAAAAATAATATACAAAACGTATAAATTATCCATAAATTACAAACAGTAGAGGTAAATATGAACTACATCACCGATTTTGATAAGCTTTTAAAGGATTTAGACAGCAGAGAAGTAAACCCCTCCTGCCTTGTTTCCAAAAATTCAAGCCCCAACACCAAGGCACTGTTTGAATACTTAAAGTCAATTTACGGCAAAAATATACTCAGCGGACAACAATATCTCCAGCGTGAGGAAATAGAGGATTCGGTTTACTACCGACTTACAGGCAGACTTCCCGCCATAAGGGGCTACGATTTTATGGACGTCGACAGGGCAACAGGTCTTCACCAGTGGGAATCCGCCTTGAATTGGGCAAAAAACAGCGGCTGCATCATAACGATGTGCTGGCATTGGTATGCGCCCGACAATTTCGACGACATGAAAAACTGCGATTGGGCGTTTTATTATAAAACCACCGACTACGACAGAAAAACAAGCTTTGACATAATAAAGGCGGTAACCCCGGGCACTGTGGAGCACAGCTTCGCTATAGACCGCATAGACCGTGTGGCTGCGGCGCTGAAGGAGTTTCAAAGGGAGGGGATCCCCGTGTTGTGGCGTCCCCTGCACGAAGCCAACGGCAATTGGTTTTGGTGGGGCAACAGAGGAGGCGACGGCGGCAAGTCCGTCGAAGCTTACAAAAAGCTGTGGTACATCTTTTTTGACCGCTTTGAAAATTACCATAAGCTGAACAACCTGATCTGGGTTTGGAACGGACAAAGCAGAGAAATGGCGGTAAACCCCAACACCTATGATTTTTGCGGCGAGGACATTTACTCCCCCGTCCCGCAGGATCACAGCTCCCAAAAGGAAAAATTCTCGGAGGTGACCTCCTACACCTGCGGCAAAATGGCGGCGCTGTCCGAGTGCGGCTATATGCCCGATCCCGAAAATCTGAAAAAAGACGGTGTGAAGTGGCTTTGGTGGCTTCCTTGGTGGGGCAGCTTTGTTTATAAAATGGATAAAAGGTGGAAGCCTGTTTTCGGTGAGAACGGCTTGGTGCTTCACGCAGACGAAAAATTCACTCCCGAAATGCTGAAAAGCTACTTTGACAACGATTACTGCCTGACCTTGGACAAGCTCCCTTGGTATAACGGCAAAAATGACGATTACGTCAAAGGGCTGATGAAGGAAAGGTTCGGACTATGAAAAGGCTCTTATCGATATTTATGACGGCGGCGATTTTTTTGCTTTCGGGGTGCGGCAGCTCCGAAGGAAATAACACGGATAAAACCGCCGAGCAGCTTATGGAGGTTGTACTGAACAGCGTTCAATTTCCCCAAATGATAGATTTGGACGATGATGAAAGAATAGAGGAGATGGGAATAGACCTGTCCTTGGCGGAGGATCATGCCGTCAGTCAGCAAATGCTCAGCGTAGACGTATGCGAGGTGATAATCATCAAGGCTGAGCAGGACAATATCCCCCGGATCCTTGACAGCTTGGAGACCCGCAGGGAGTCCTTGATAAACGATTTCGCATTCTACCCCGAGCAGGTGGAATCAGCCGAGGCAACGGTAGTGGGCAGCGAAAAGGACGTGGCTTATCTGATATGCCACGCAGAGGCAGATACGGCGGAGGAAAAGCTGTTGGCGGAGCTTAAGTGAATTGCCCTTATATGTTTGAACAGCGTTCAAACATTCTTTCCCGCTTTTTGCGGAATGAAATAAGTCAAAAAAAGAACCGCTGCACCAAAAGCGCAGCAGCCTTCTCCGTAAAATCAAACGTAGTATTCCTTAAAATCGTCGAGGCAGATCGCTCCGAGCCTGCCGTCCTCCATGCCCATGCCGCAGCCGCAGTCAATGGCAATGTGGTTGTTTGCCTTAAAGATCTTATTGGGCTCTGGATTTTCCTCTATAAAAGCGGTGGGAAGATGTCCCGTCACCAAGTATTTATCCTTAAAATAGACCCGAGAGTAATCCGGGGTGTTAAAGATCATCTCATGCAGCTTGTAATCATCGAGGCTTTTGTCGGGGTCGAAGCCTTCAAGCCCCGCATGAACCAGCACAAAGCTTTTTCCTCCCGCCTCCGCCTCCTCGTACAGAGTAAATTCCGACAGATAATCGATAATATCCTCCTTATCCTCGGCGCTTAGCCTGTGGAACTCGTCAATGGTGGTTTGTCCGCCTACGTTCTGCCACTCCAGAAGTCCTTCCACAATATCCTTATCCAGCTTTGCGATCTCCTCCTTGGTGATGTCCTTCATCAGAAATTTAAGGCAGTTTATCGCCATATATTCGTGGTTGCCGATAATCGGAATAACATTGACCCTCATCATCATATCCTTTAAGATCTTAAGAGAATCCTTCCCTCTGTCAATAACGTCGCCTATAACATAAAGAGTGTCTCTGTCCCTTAAATTGATTTTTTGCAGAATTGCCCTGTAGCGCTCATAGTCTCCGTGTATATCGCTTATGCAGTACGTAGCCATGACACAACCTCCCGTCGTTGTTTTTTTAATTTTAACACAAATCACAGTCATAATCAAGGGGAAAAAAGATAGAAAAAAGCAAATTGTTTTGATTTCCGCTGCGTCTGCAACCGACAGTTGAGTGATTTTACCACCGACAGTTGAGAAAAACCGTCTCCGAACAACCGATAATATCTTCAAACCGCCGTGTATTTGATGTAAAATAAAGACATCAAAAACGAAAGGAGCTTACAGCAATGGAAAAATCAACCATCGGACAAAAAATCTCGGCTTTCCGCAAGGAAAAGGGCCTTACTCAGGAGGTGCTGGCCGAAAAATTAGGCGTTTCCTCTCAGGCTGTTTCCAAGTGGGAGAACGATATATCCTGCCCCGACATAATGCTTTTGCCCCGTATAGCGGAGCTGTTCAACGTCACCACCGACGAAATTTTGGGCTGCGGCAGGGAGGAGCGGACGGTAGAGCTTGTGCCCGAGGACAGCCGAAAAGACCCGAAGGATCTTGTAATGCGTATCATAGTGGATTCCGCCGACGGCGACAGGGTGCGGATAAATCTGCCCATGGCTCTGATAAAAATGGGCAGGGAAATGGGGATAAGCGCCCCTCAGCTGACAGGCAGCAGCTCTTTGCAGGGTATAGATTTCGATAAGATCGCAGAAATGGCGGAAAACGGACTTCTGGGCGAGCTGGTGGAGGTGGAGTCCGCCGACGGCGACAATGTGAAAATCGTTGTGGAGGAAATATGAGGATCACGGTAAAGACTGCGGAGAAAAGCACCGAGCTTGTGATCCCCACAAGACTTTTGCTGAATCGGTTTGCCGTCAAACGCCTGATAAAGCACGTACCCGAAAACACGGCGGAGAATTTGACCCCCGAGGCTGCGGCAAAGCTTGCGGCAGAGCTTAACCGCTTTAGGCGAAGGCACAAGCACTGGGTCTTGGTGGACGTGGAGGACGGCGGCACGGGGGAGAGGATCGTCATAAAGCTGTGATCGGCAATATCATGCGGTGCGCTTGAGCCGTTGAATCGAATTTGTAAGGCAGGTAATTATGGAATATTTATGGTATGTCATTGCCGCTCTCGGAGCAGGTGTGGGGACAGGACTTGCAGGGCTTTCGGCGGCGACGGTCATGGTGCCGATACTGATAGTTCTGTGCCCCTCCTTTGCGGGTGAGGCGGGAGCCTATCATGCCACGGCGATAGCGCTTGCCTCGGATATTTTAGGATCGGCAGTCACAACATCGATCTACATAAAGCATAAAAACATCGATCTGAAGCGGGGCTGGATAATGCTTGCCTGCATTGTGTCAATGTGCGTCGCCGGAAGCATTGCGGCATGGAGCGTCGGAAACGTGGTGCTTGGCAGCTTCACCCTGTTTTTGACCTTCTGTATCGGAATACGGTTTCTGATAAAGCCCGACACCTCCCGCAAGGAAGCGGCTGCCAAAGGCTCGGGCTTAGACGCCAAGGGAATAGCGGTATCGCTGTTTTTCGGGCTTACCATCGGTTTCGGCACGGGATTTGTGGGCTCGGGCGGCGGAATGATGATGCTGGTGGTTTTTACGGCGTTTCTCGGCATGGAACGAAAGGCGGCTGTGGGAACAAGCACGTTTATCATGACCTTTACGGCGCTTATTGCTTCCGTAAGTCATATTGCGGTCGACCCGACCATTCTTTTTGAGCGTTGGAATGTGCTGTTGATCTGTATCGTCGTTGCCACCGCCGCCTCCGTAGTGTCGGCTCGGTTTGCGAACAAGGTCAACAATAGGGTAGTAGGCTTGGTAACGGGCGCAGTTCTCACCGTTCTCGGCGCTTTTATGCTGATACTGAATTATTGGGAATATATTTCACAGGTGCAAATAATTGCCGACGTTTTGATATGCTTGGGCAAGTATCTGCTGTATCTTTTGTGCTTCGTGGCATTGCTGCTTATACTGCGCTTTCTTTTCAAGATCCCGAAAGCGCTTTGGCGCAAGCTGCTGCACTTGGTGGCGTATACGAGCATAGTTTTCATGATCCTTGTATCGGAAAACTGGCTTGTTCCCGCAATTTGCTGTATATTGTTCGCCGCTGTCGTATATCCTATTCTGCACATTACGGAAAAATGGAATGGCTTTAACGATCTTTTTGTGCAAAAAGCAAAGGGAGAGGTGAAGAAAAGCCTGCTCCTGCTGTTTTTGACCCATGCCGCACTGATCGCAGTCTGCTGGGGTGCATTGGGCAAGCCCTATATCGCAGCTGCGGCAATAATCGTATGGGGGATAGGCGACACCGTGGCGGCGCTTATCGGCATAAAATTCGGCAGGCATAACGTAAAGCTCCCCCTTGCCGACAAAAAGAAAACCTGGGAGGGCACCGCCGCCATGGCTGTCACCGATCTGCTTGTGTGCTTTGCGCTGCTTATACTTATATCGGATCTGTCGGTTTGGCGCTGCGTGCTGTTTTCGCTGGTCATCGCCACCCTGTCCGC
>JAMPBF010000004.1:5514-30022 GCA_023666805.1 Bacillota bacterium | reverse complement strand
CGAGACGGTTCTGCATAGCACCGAGAGCGGCTCTCTGCATGGAAACGGTCTTAACAGCCTTGTCTACCATTTCAATGGCTTCGTTAGCCTTATCCTGAGTGGAAACATCTGCGGTAGCAACGCCGATAGCAGCGGAAGACATATCATCAACACTAAGTGTTACTCTTTGGTCTTCAACACCATTAGCACCAATTTGGAATGTCAAGCCCTTGCCTGCACCAGGAATATCACTCTTGAACACACCCGCACCATTAGCAATAGTCACCTCAACGTCTGCGATTGTGTTTGCATAAAGAGTTACGTCACCGTCAGGATCTGTATCATCAGTAAGTGCTACGGAGTAATCCAAACCTTCTTTAGCCAGAAGCTTCGCTATATCATTCTCCGTATACTCAGTACCAGAAGCAAGGTGAAGAGTGTATTCGCCATCTCTCGTATTCTTGTCAGTATCTGCTTTAGTTACTTCAACGTTTTCCTTTCCCGCATCAACATCAAATGATATAGTAATCACTCTTGCATCAGCTCCATAGGAGTTTGCTGTAAGCTTAATTTTGTCTGCGTGACCATTAGTTTCAGCACCAGCCACCAAGATGTCCTTAAGATCTGTTTCCTCAGAAGCTGCTCTCTGACCCGCTACGGTCGCTCCAGTTGTGCTACTTGCATTCACGGCGGTAATAACACCATTGCCCAATGTTAAACTAATATCGGGAACATCAGCAGCTTGACTACCCTTCTGTACCTTATAATCGCTAATGATTTTATCAAGCTGAGTTTGATTGTAGCTTTCACCATTAGCCAAGTTAACCGTTAACGTTTTGCCTGTAGCGTCCCAAGAACAATTCTCTCCGCCCTTACCTGAAGCTGTATTAGTTATATTAACTGTTACACCTACAATACTTGAAGTGAGAACCGTACCAGCAGACAAATCGCCATTAGCGGCGGCCATTTGAACGCCATAACGAGGACCATAATTACCGTTTGCCGAAGAAGCGCCTGCCAAAGAACCGTCCAACAACTGCATTCCGTTATACTCGGTAGCAGTAGAGATTCTGTCGATTTCAGACTTAAGAGCGTCAACTTCCAACTGGATAGCTTCGCGGTCGGTATCGTCCTGATAAGTGCCATTATCTGAACTTGCCTTTTGCGGTGCGGCTCCAAAGGGCAAAAAAATAAAAAAGCCGCTGAAAAATGCGGCTTTTTTATTCATAATGTCCCCTGCATGCTATAATGTGAACGGTATCGTTTTTTACAAAGTAAACTATTCGGTTGACGTCGTCTATTCTTCTGCTCCAATATCCGCTTAAATTTCCCTTTAGCGCTTCGGGCTTTCCTATCCCCTCAAAAGGACTGCGCTGAATTTCCGTTAAGAGCTTATTGATTTTTTTGAGAATTTTCCTGTCCTGCTCCTGCCATTTCAAATAATCCGCCCAAGCTCTGTCCTCCCAAAGAAGCTTCATTCGTTGTCCTCCAAAATCTCATGCTCCCGAAAATTCGCTTTACCCGATTTCACATCAGCGGCAATTTCTTCAAGATAGCGAATATTGCTTTCCGAATAAAACGGATCGGCTGTTATCTCAAAGGGTATCCTTCTTTCTCTGCCAACCTTTGTGAGAAACATTGTGATAGCCGTTGACATGTTTAATCCCATGTCCTTTAGGGCTTTTTCGGCATTTTCCTTTACCTCCTCGTCAATGCGAAAATTAATTTGCGTCATATGATTCGCCTCCCTTTATTTTAATTTTACCACTTTGTATATACAATGTCAAGTGTTTTCTATATATTGTATTATATGAAAAATCCCGAACCAAAGCTCGGGATCTCATATCATCTTGCGATCAACCTGTTATCCGCCTTCCTCTCCGCTCTTTTCTCGTTTGAATTAAGAGTGAGCGGCGCTGACGCATATCGGCATATTTTCTTTAAATTTCCGCCGAAATAATCCATAGATCTGTTGCGGAAAGCTCTTACAAACAGCCAGCAAAAGGTGACCAAAACCGTTTTTACCCGCTGATAGCGCAGGTCGTTAAGATAAAATTCGTATTGGGGCGTTGACAGGAAGTAATCCTCGACCCTCTCGTTTGCCTTAAGATAGTCGCCGATACAGTTTTTGCCCGTAAGCCCGGTGATACTGTTATTGCGGCAGGTGTAAATATAGGTTCTGTCGGTAATGGCGGCAATTGTCCTTGCGTTGTAGAAAAGCATGGGGATAATGCAGGCGTCCTCGAAGGTTTGGCAGGGGAAGGAGATCCCGTAGTCGGTAAACAGGCTTTTTCTCCACAGCTTGCTCCATAAATACCTTCTTACGGAAATATCCCTTAAAATGTTGCCGATAAGCTTATCCGAGCAGTATACGCCTTCGCTTTTGGTGATCCTGCTTTTGCGGATATGCCCGCCGTTTTCGTCGCAGCAGCAGTAGCTGCAGCAAACTATATCCGCATCTGCCTTTACTGCGGCATTGTACAGCTTTTCCAAATGGTCGGGGAAAACTGCGTCGTCGCTGTCCACAAAAGCCAAATATTCTCCCTGTGCCAGCTGTATGCCCTTATTTCTGGTGATCCCCACTCCGCTGTTGTTTTGGCGGAACAGCTTAAAACGGGGGTCGGCAGTGTATCTCTCCGCTATTTTTGCGGAATTGTCGGGCGTTCCGTCGTCGATCATTATGACCTCGTAATCCCGAAAGCTTTGCGCCTTGATAGAGTTTAGACAGCGTTCAATATATTTTTCTACCTTATATATAGGTACGATCACGCTGATTTTGGGGTTATGGTTCATTTTAGTTTCCTCTTCTTTTTCTTTTCTATATAAATAAACGATGATTTTCCCAAAAAGTTACAGCATTTTCATAATTTTCCCGATATTGCCAAAAAAATCGGTTTGCAGGGGGATTTTTTGTATATTTTGTCTCACTGTTCTATTGCCGTTAATACACCTCACAATTAGAGTATACACATAATTTACCCTATTGTCAATATAAAAATTATTACAAATTGATTACAATTTTGTCATTTTTATGAATTTGCGGGTCGAACGATCATGCCGTTTTCGTCGGTCCTCCTTTTGATCTCCCTCATTTTTACAATGTAAACCGTCATAAGCAGAAGATCTGCGGCTATCCATGCTATCGGCGAGGCGAAGCAGACGGCTTCAAAGCCGAAGCGCCGAACGAAGCCCAGCGCCACTGCGGTTCTTGCCATAAGCTCCGCCGCTCCCGCCAGCATGGGCAGAAACGAATAGCCCACGCCCTGCAGCATGTTTCTCACTATAAAAAGATAGGCTAACGTAAGGTAGAACAGCCCGTTTATACGTATAAAATGAACCGCCTGTTCTATGACTTGAGCCGAGTTTTCCTCATTTTCGTTTATGAAAAGCATACACAGGCTTCCGCTGAATACCCATACCAAGACCATAGCGACAACGGCGTAGATCATTCCCACACAGTAGGCTCGGTGCATGCCTTGGGTAATACGGCGGTAGTTCCCCGCTCCCAAATTTTGTCCCGCATAGGTCGCCATGGTGATACCCAAGGTTTCCATGGGGGCGATAACCAGCGACTGCATTTTGTTGGCGGCGGTTATGGCGGCCATGGTGACCTTTCCCAAGCCGTTGACTGCACCTTGAAGGATTATCGAGCCCACGGCGGTAATGGAAAACTGCAAGCCCATTGCTACGCCGATCTTGGCGATAGAGCCTAAAATTTTGCCCGAGAACTTAAGCTCCTCCTTTTCATACCTGAGTATCGGATAGCTTCGCCTTATGTAGATAAAGCATAGTACGGCGGAGATCCCCTGCGAGACCACCGTTGCCCAGCCCGCTCCCGCTACGCCCATATTAAACGCCATTATAAACAGGAAGTCCAGCCCGATGTTTATCAGGGAAGCCAGTATAAGGAAATAAAGCGGCGTCTTGCTGTCCCCCATTGCTCTTAAGATCCCCGCCATAAGATTATACGCCATGGTAACGCCTATGCCCATAAAGATAACGACTATGTAATCATAGGCGAGACCGATAACGTCGTCGGGGGTCTGCATAAGCTTCAAAAGAGGGTAGCAAAGACTTACCGCCAAGGCGGTGACCGTTACCGTGGTTATGACGCAAAGATATACGGCGTGGGCAACGGCTCTTCTCATTTGGGAATAGTCCCCCGCCCCGAAAAGCTGTGCGGGCAGAATACACGAGCCGCTTGTGATTCCCGTGGTAAAGCCTATTACCAAAAAGCTTACCGAACCCGTAGAGCCCACCGCAGCCAAGGCGTCAAGATTTATGCATTTACCCACTATCACGGTGTCCACCATGCTGTAAAGCTGCTGAAAAATATTTCCCAGCAGCATGGGCAGGCAAAATCCCAAGATAAGCTTCAGCGGATTTCCGCGGGTCATTTCTCTAACCATAGTTTTTTTCTCCTGTATTTAAAGCTGTTGTCCTTTTTACCGAGATATATTCTACTCTTTTTTTTCGGATTTTCAATAGCTTTTTCAAAAAATTTCCCTTAAAGCAAAAATCTGTGGAAATTTATAAAAATTTTAAAAAATCGGGCTTAAAACTTGATATATTTGTCCTATTTGCCGCAGGCTTTTTTTCGGATTTTAAATTTACCATTATTTTCCGCAGGTTTTTTGATTGACAATTTAAGGCAATACTGTTATAATTAAAGATGTAATTTTCAAATCACGGTTATTTATGACAGAAAGCGAATACATATATGAAAAAAAGATCTATAATCCCCGCAGTCAGCCTTACCGTTTTGGCGGCAGCGGCTGTGGGACTTTTGGCGGGCTGCGACCAACCCGAGCAGGCTCCCGCCGTTACCGAACCGGAGACGACTGTGGCTGTGGAGGCAGCCCCGGAGACCACCCCCGAGGAAACCGCCGCCCCTGCGACCGCCGCTGCCACAGCCGCTTCCGCCGCAGCCACCGAGGCGGAAACAACTCCCGTAACCACCACGACTGCGGCAGTTACCACCACATGGACGGAGGATCCCCTTAACGGCGAGCAGGTCATGTATGTCAGCCAAAGCGGGATATACAGCAGGATAAACGCAATACAGGGCAGCAGGAAGATCAATCAGTACGGTCTTAACGACGCCGTAACCGTTGTGGCGAGAACCGACACCGATTACTACAAGCTGTCCGACGGCAATTTCATACATGTAAGCTATTTGTCGAACGAACGGACGGTAATAATCACTGCTGCCGCCGAGCCGGAGAATACGGATTATCTTTACGATCCCGATCCCCCCGATATGGAGGCTATCAAGCAGTTTGCCCAAAGATTGTTTGAGCTTACCAATCAGGAAAGGGTGAAATACGGACTTCCCGCATTGCAGGCAAGAGACGATCTGACGATCATTGCCGACCAAAGAGCAAAGGATCTGTCCGTTCTTTACGACAGAGAGCATTACCGCCCCAACGGCGAAAAATGGTATCAGATGCTTTACAGGAAGGATATGTATTACGGTCAGATGGGCGAAAACATTGCCGCAGGGCAGAGATCCCCCGAGGAAATGATAGACGCTTGGATGAACAGCGAGATACACAGAGAAAATATTCTTTCCACCGATTATGATTTTTTGGGCGTAGGCTTTTATTACACCACCGACGATTCGGCTCCCCACTATCGCTACTACTGGGTTCAGGACTTCTACGGATACTATAAGGGAGATTAATTTGTAGTATACGATCACGGAGAATGATTTGATGAAAAAGAAACTGTCTGCGGCATTGGCATTAGCCGCAATTTTGACCCTGACCGCCTGCTCTCGGGAGGAAATTCCTTTTGACATTCCCGCTGTCAAAACGGAAAGCGAAAATTCGGAAGCATATTCGGAAAGCGAATATGCGGAGACCGCCGCAAGCACCGAGGCTGCCAAGGAAACCGCCGAGACCGAAGCGGAGAAAACCGAGCCGGCGGAAACGACTGCAAAAACGACCGCAGAAACAACTGCGGAAACGACTGCCGCTGCGGAGCCGCCCGCAACCGCACCCGCCGCAACGGAAGCTCCCGAGCCTCAATGGATCGAGACGGCGGTTGCCCCGACCACAATGTACATAAACAGCCAAGGGGTATACAGCAGGATAAAGCCCATTCAGGGCAGCACCAAGGTGACCGCTTTAGGCTACAACCGGGCAGTCACGGTGACCGCAAAAACAAATACAGACTACTTTAAAATAGAAGACGGAAGCTATGTTCACAGCAGCTTTTTGAACAGCGAAAAAGCGGCGGTCACCACCACAGCCGCCCCCGTTGTTACCGATCCTCCCGTAACCGTCGCAGAAGCCGCCCCCGAGATCATCGGACAGTATGATCAAAGAAGACAGACCCAAGCGGAAATAGACTTTGCCAACAAGCTTTTTGATCTGACCAACGCCGAGCGGAAAAAAGCGGGGCTCCCCGAATTTAAAAAAATGCAGGTGATCACCGAAAAGGCAAACATAAGGGCGTGGGAGCTCACCATAAGCGCCACCCACCAACGTCCCGACGGAAGCGCATGCGGCTCTGTATTGGACGGAATACCCTATTCCGCTATCGGAGAAAATTTAGCTGCGGGACAAGCCACCCCCGAGGACGTGCTCGACGCTTGGATGAACAGCGACGGACACAGAGCAAATATTCTGTCCACCGACTACGAGTATTTGGGAATAGGTTATTACAATGTAAGCGGCACCACCTATACAAACCATTGGATCCAAATTTTCTATAAGTAATAAAACAAAGGGCTTTGCTTTATGCAACAAAGCCCTTTATGCGGATTTGTACGGCGAAAAAAATCGCAATAAAGGACAGTGTGACGTAATATGGATAATAAGCTGATAAAAAGGATACTGCAAAGCAAGGGCATATATATTTTCTTGGGCGTCGCCGTATTGACTGCCGTTATATTCAGAGGCAGAGGCGGCGGCAATACGGGTATTTCGGCGGAGGGCTTGGACACCGTTCAAACGGAAACCGCCGTGCAGACCGCCGAGCCCTTGGAAACTACCGCAGAGATCACAGCCGAAGCTCCCGCCGTTACCGTTCCTGCCGAGGCAGCCACTGAGCCCGAGCAGACCGCCGTCACCGAAGGACCCGCAGAAACCGCCGTCCCTCAGACTTCCGCCGCTTCCACGCAGGAGTGGGCGGAAACAAGGCTTAACGCCGCCGTGATGTATGTAAATACCAACAATATCTACAGCCGAGTAAAGCCTATTCAGGGCAGCGCAAGAGTAGATCTGCTGAAGCTCGATCAGGAGGTAACGGTGGTCGCCGAAACCGACACCGATTATTATAAGACCCAAAGCGGCAGCTTTATCCATAAAGATTATTTATCGGCGCAAAAGCAGGGAGAGCGTTCTTGGCAGGAAACAGCCGTCCCCATTGCCGTCATGTATGTTAATGCCGATAACGTATACAGCAGAGAAAAGCCCATTCAAGGCAGCACAAGGGTAAACAAGCTCAGCAAGGGTCAGCAGGTAACGGTGACCGCCAAGACCGACACCGATTACTTCAAGCTTCGGGACGGCAGCTTTGTCCACAAGGATTATTTGGAGGAAAGGGCTGCCGAAACGACGACGGAGACTGTGACCGAGCCAGCCCCCGACGTGGTCTTGTCCGAATGGTCGGAAACAAGGCTCTCTCCCGCTGCCATGTATGTTAATACCGACGGCGTTTACAGCAGGGAAAAGCCTATTCAGGGCAGCACAAGGGTAAGCCTGCTTAAGCTTGACCAAGAGGTCACCGTTGTGGCAAGGACCGACACGGATTACTTCAAGACCCAAGACGGAAGCTTTATCCACAGCGACTATCTGACGGACAAAAAGCCCGAAGCGGCAAACAACCCATGGAACGAAACAGCCCTTGCCCCGACCGTAATGTATGTTAATTCCGCAGGAGTTTACAGCAGGGTAAATCCTATTCAGGGCAGTGCGAGAGTGAACAGCTATGCGCTAAATCAGAGGGTGACCGTCACAGCCGAGACAGACACGGATTATTACAAGACCGAGGACGGCAGCTATATACATAAGGATTATTTAAGCGAGCAGCAGACGGCGGAGGTTTCCCTCAGAAGCTATTCCTCCGCTTACAATCAAAGGGCTCAGGAGCAATGGGAGATCGATTACTGCGATCAGGTGTTCGATATTACAAATCAGATCCGTGCGGAATACGGCTTAGCGCCTGTGCAAAAGCTGGACAGCCTTTCCGCCGCCGCCGTTACGAGAGCTTGGGAGAGCACGGTGTATAATTCTCACACCCGTCCCGACGGGACAAGCTGTTTTACGGTGCTTTCCGATTACGGCTTGAACATGGCGGAAAGAGGGGAGAATTTGGCGGTGTGGCACAATACGCCTCAAAAGGCGGTAAACTCATGGATGAACAACGCCGCCCACAGAAATATAATCCTCAATCCCAACTTTAAATATATGGGAGTGGGCTTTTATTACGTCGCCAACGACCCCAAGGGAAATTATTATTATTGGGAGCAGCTTTATTATGCTCCGTGAGATCTGCTTTGAGCGGATAACGCCCGCCGCAGCAAAATGAAATTTTAATGAAAAGGCAAAAATGCTTGAAACAGGCATTTTTGCCTTTATTTGTTACCGTTTTGACTATTGCTTTTTTGTAAAAAAGGGTGTATAATAATATTATTATGCGGCTATGCCATGCATTAGCAAGGACTTGTTTTGTGAAAGGAAAAAATATATGTTCCATATCGGTTTGGATGTTGGCTCTACAACGGTAAAAATTGTAATTCTTGACGACGATTTAAAAACTGTACATAAAAAATATCAAAGGCACTATTCCGACATAAAGAAAACCTTGGCAGAGGTGCTCTTAGAGGGTATCGAAAGGATAGAAGGGGCACAGGCTACCGTTGCCGTAACCGGCAGCGGCGGCATCAACGTTGCAAAATGGCTGGACATACCCTTTGTTCAGGAGGTGACGGCGGGGGCGGTTGCCATTGAAAAGCTGATACCCGAAACCGACGTGGCGATAGAGCTTGGCGGCGAGGACGCAAAGATCACCTATCTTAAGGGCGGCATAGAGCAGCGCATGAACGGTACCTGCGCAGGCGGTACGGGAGCTTTTATAGATCAGATGGCGGCGCTTTTGAACACCGACATTACAGGCTTGAACGAGCTTGCAAAGGAGGCGGAGACCATCTATCCCATAGCCTCCCGCTGCGGCGTTTTCGCAAAGTCCGACATTCAGCCGCTTTTAAACGACGGCGCTAAGAAAAGCGACGTTGCCGCCTCGGTATTTCAGTCGGTGGTAAATCAGACTATCAGCGGACTTGCCTGCGGCAAGCCCATAAGAGGAAGGGTGGCGTTTTTGGGCGGTCCCCTCCACTAT
This sequence comes from Bacillota bacterium, assembly GCA_023666805.1. GTDB lineage: Bacteria > Bacillota > Clostridia > Oscillospirales > Ruminococcaceae > Ruminiclostridium_E. The sequence goes on along the minus strand of JAMPBF010000004.1, from coordinate 20,698 downwards.
CTTTCCGAGCTTAGAAAACGCTTTATAATCACTCTTGACCTTAAGCCCGAGGAGATTATTTTTCCCGACGACGCAAACCTTTTTGTGGCGACGGGTGCAGCGCTGTCCGACAGCAGAGGCGAGGTTTCCTTGGCGGAGCTGAAGGAGCATATCGACCGTCTGTCGCAGGTGGAGAGCCATGAGGTGGAAAGACTTGAGCCGCTGTTCAAGGACGAGGCGGACAAGAAAGCGTTTACGGACAGGCATGCCAAGGCGAAGATAGACACTGCGGAGCTGGCTTCGCACAAGGGAAAATGCTATTTGGGCGTGGACGCCGGCTCTACCACCACAAAGGCGTGCCTTATCAACGAAAAGGGCGAGATCCTTTATTCCTACTATAACAATAATATGGGCGATCCCTTAAAATCCGTTATCGGCATTTTAAAGGAGATATATTCCCTTATGCCCAAGGACGCATATATTGCCAAGGCTACCGCTACAGGCTACGGCGAGCATCTGATAAAGGCTGCGCTGAAGCTGGACTACGGCGAGATCGAGACCATGGCGCACTATAAGGCGGCGGAGCGTATGCTGCCGGGAGTTGAGTTTATTCTCGACATCGGCGGTCAGGATATGAAATGCATAAGAGTTAAGGACGGGGAGATCCAAAGTATCCTTCTTAACGAGGCATGCTCCAGCGGCTGCGGAAGCTTTATCGAAAATTTCGCCACCGCTCTCGGCATGACCAGCGCCGAATTTGCACAGTTGGGTCTTACCGCCGAGCACCCCGTGGATCTGGGCTCCCGCTGCACCGTATTTATGAACAGCAGGGTTAAGCAGGCGCAGAAGGAGGGGGCGAGCGTAGCGGATATTTCGGCGGGGCTTAGCTATTCGGTAGTGAAAAACGCTTTGTTTAAGGTAATAAAAATCAGAGACCCCAAGGATATGGGCGAAAAGATAATAGTTCAGGGCGGCACGTTTATGAATAACTCGGTGCTTAGAGCCTTTGAGCTGACCTGCGGACGGGAAGCGGTGCGCCCCGACAAGGCAGGACTTATGGGCGCTTACGGCAGTGCGCTCATCGCCATGAGCAGAGACGACGGCGAAGGCTCTGCCATTGCTACCCTTGACCAATTGGAGAGCTTCTCTATCACAAAATCCACCGCCCGCTGCGGACGGTGCAGCAACAACTGCCTGCTTACCATAAGCAAATTCGGCGACGGCACCAGGTTTATCACCAACAACCGCTGCGAAAGAGGCGCTGGCTTAGGCACGAAAAAATCCGAGCTGCCCAACCTGTTCGACTATAAATACAAGCGGCTTTTCGGCTACAAGTCTTTGACCGAGGAGGAAGCAAAGAGAGGCGTCATCGGGCTGCCCAGAGTTTTGGGCATGTATGAAAATTATCCCTTCTGGCACACCTTCTTTACGAAGTTAGGCTACAGGGTTTTGCTCTCCCCCGATTCCGGCAGAGAGATATACGAGCTGGGAATAGAGACCATGCCCAGCGAGTCGGTTTGCTATCCCGCAAAGCTGTCTCACGGCCATGTGGAATGGCTTATCAAAAACGGAGCGGAGATCGTCTTTTATCCCTCCATGCCTTATGAAATGGACAACGGCGGCAAGGGCGACAATCACTACAACTGCCCCGTTGTGGCTACCTACGGGGAGGTCATCAAAAACTCCGTTCCCGAGCTTAGAGAAAATTCCGTAAAATTTATGGATCCCTTTCTGCCTATTTACGATAAGGAGCGTATGCTGGAAAGGCTTACCGAGGAGTTTGTTCCTTTGGGGATCAAGGGCGAGGAGATCGGTGCGGCTTTGGCTGCCGCTTATGCGGAGGACGCAAAATTCAAGCAGGATATTCGCAGCAAGGGCGAAGAGACCTTGAAAATGCTGGAGGAAACGGGACAGAGAGGCATCGTGCTTGCAGGCAGACCCTATCATGTAGACCCCGAGATCAACCACGGTATCCCCGAAATGATAAACGGCTACGGCTTTGCGGTGCTTACCGAGGACAGCGTGGCTCATTTGGGAACGGATAAGCTGGTGAGACCCATAAGAGTATGCGACCAGTGGATGTATCATACAAGACTGTACAATTCCGCCGCCGTTGTGGGAGAGCGGGAGTATTTGGAGCTGGTACAGCTGAACAGCTTCGGCTGCGGTCTGGACGCTATCACCACCGATCAGGTGCAGGAGATATTACAGGGCTACGGAAGGCTGTACACCGTTCTCAAAATAGACGAGGTAAACAACTTGGGTGCGGCGAGAATACGTCTTCGCTCTCTCATTTCCGTTTCGGAGGAGAGAAGAAGGGATAATTATCACAGCACCGCAAAATACGACGGCTATCACAGACAGCCTCTGTTCACCAAGGAGGATCGGAAAAAGCATACGATATTGGGTCCTCAAATGGCGCCCATACATTTTGAGCTGTTGGAGCAGGCGTTCAGGTATTCGGGCTACAATCTTGTAGTGCTGAAGGATTACAGCAAGGAGGTAGTGGATACGGGCTTAAAGTATGTTAATAACGACGCCTGCTATCCCACTATCCTGACCGTGGGCTCGTATATGCATGCTCTTGACAGCGGAAAATACGATCCCGACAACACCTCCGTGCTCATAACGCAAACCGGCGGCGCATGCAGAGCCACAAATTACGTGGGAATGATAAAAAAAGCGCTTAAGGAGGGAGGCTATCCTCAAGTGCCCATCATATCGGTAAATATGGTGGGTATGGAGAAAAACCCCGGCTTTGTTTACACCCCTTCTCTTATTTTGAGAGCCATGATGTCTTTGATCTACGGAGATACCTTAAGCCGCTGTCTGTACCGAGTGCGCCCCTACGAGATCGAAAAGGGCAGCGCCAACAAGCTGTACGAAAAATGGAACGAAAAGCTTAAAAAGGATATAAAGAGCTTGAGCTACAGCACCTGCAGCAAGAATATAAAGCAGATAGTAAAGGAATTTAGCGAGCTGCCCGTCTACGACATAGAAAAGCCCAGAGTGGGCGTGGTGGGAGAGATCATGGTAAAATACCACCCTGCCGCAAACAATTTCGTGGTGGATCTGATAGAATCCGAGGGAGCGGAGGCTGTAGTTCCCGATCTTATGGGCTTTATCTATTTTATAATGGATCATGCCAATACGAGAAAGGAGCTGCTTACCGTTTCCAACTCCCGCTACTTTTGGATGAACAAGCTTATACATTTGCTGGAGCGCTTGCAAAAGCCTTATCTTGACGCAGTTAAGGGCACGAAATTCGGCAGTCCCATGAGGATCTCCGAGATGAGGAAGCTTGTTGACGGCATCGTTTCCACCGGAAATATTGCCGGAGAGGGCTGGTTCTTAACGGCGGAAATGGTGGAGCTTATGCATAGCGGCGTAAACAACATTATCTGTATGCAGCCCTTCGCCTGTCTTCCCAACCATGTTACGGGAAAGGGCGTTATCGGCGAATTAAGACGGAGAAATCCCCTGTCGAACATTATAGCTGTGGATTACGATCCGGGCGCCTCCGAGGTCAACCAAATAAACCGCATTAAGCTTATGCTGTCTCATGCGGTGAAAAACGGAAGCCCCTTGGAGCAGGAGCAGAAGGCGGAGATCGCCCGGGTAAAGATCAAGGACAAATATTCGGATTTGATAAGCACAAGATGAAGAAAGGAATAAAAAAATGGCTGAAGTTAAATTTACCACGGAAAAGGAAAGCGGCGGAAAAAAGGTCAATCACGGCAGGATCGCCATCATCGTCATTATCGCCGCCTTTGCCCTTATAATACTTTTAAACGCTTTTTCTATCGTTGAGGAGGGTTATATCGGCGTGAAATATCGGTTCGGAAAGATCGAGCAGGATAATCTCACCGCAGGTCTTAATATCCACATTCCCTTTATCGAGGAGATAGTGCAGGTGGATACCAGAGAACAGGTCTACGCCATAAGCACCGACGCCTACACCAGCGACACCCAATCGGTAAAGCCTATAGAGCTTAAGCTGAATTATTGCTACGACAGCACAAAGCTCAGCGATATTATAAGAAATATCGGCATAAATAATGTGGAGACAAAGCTGTTGGTGCCCAACGTGCAGAAGATAGCGAAGGACGCTATCGGCAAGGTCAAGGCGGAGCAGCTGGTGCAGTCCAGAGCGGACGTCACCAACGAGATACAGGCGTCTCTCACCGAGATACTGGCTAAGGACGGGATCGTGGTCACAGCCTTTGCCATAGAAAACATTTACTTTGATTCCGCCTTCGAGGAAGCGATCCAAGCCAAGGTAATTGCCGAGCAGGACGCTTTGAAAATGGAGAACAAAACAAAGGAAAAGGAAGAGGAAGCCAAGCAGGTCAGGATAGCCGCACAGGCAGAGGCTGACGCAAAGCGGATCTCCGCCGAAGCAGAGGCGGACGCTATCGAGGCTATACAGGAGCAGCTGGCTAAATCTCCCGACTACATAGATTACTTTAAAATGGAGAAATGGGACGGAAAGCTGCCTCAGGTGGTAAGCGACGGAGTAAATCCCTTCGTGGCTCTGGAGGGCAGCGGACAGACGACAGCAGGCGCAGTGCAGCAGGCGGGACAGTAAAGAGCGCCGGTCGTCAGTGAAAGGTAAAAGGCATAAATGAACAACTTTACAGAGATAAAAAAACAGTGCATAGACAGATTTTTCAGCCGCACCAACGATAAGCAGCGGGAGGCTGTCTATCAAACCGAAGGCGCAGTGCTGATCATAGCGGGAGCGGGAAGCGGCAAGACCACCGTTCTTTGCAACCGTATAGCAAATCTCATTCTTTTCGGCAGCAGCTACAACACGGAGTTCCAAAGGGATTTCAGCCCCGATGACGAGAAATTCCTTACTGATTTTGCAAATGGCGATATAGCCGCAGATCACTACAGCACCGAAAAGCTGTCCGCCCTTTTGGGCTACGAAAGGGCGGCGCCTTGGAAGATCCTGGCGGTGACCTTTACCAACAAGGCGGCGGGCGAGCTTAAGGAGCGCCTTAACAATATGAACGCCAATGCGGAAAGGGTATTTGCGGGCACGTTTCACGCCGCCTGTGCCTACATTTTGCGCAGAGGGATCGAGGGGATAGGCTATAAAAGCTCCTTTACCATCTACGATCAGGACGACAGCCTAAGGGTGATCAAAGACGTGATGAAGTACCTGAACATATCGGACAAGGCTTTTGCGCCCAAGGAGATTCAGTCTAAGATCAGCCATGCCAAGGACAAGCTTATCACACCCGACCGTTTTTCCGTTGCCGGCGAGGGGGGCAGACCCGATTTCAAGCTGGAAAAGGTGAAGGACGTGTACGCCGAGTATCAGAAAAGGCTTAAGGCGGCTAACGCACTTGACTTCGACGATATGATAATGAAAACGGTGCAGCTTTTTGAAGCGTGCCCCGAGGTTTTGGAGCGCTGGCAAAAAAGCTTCGACTACATAATGGTGGACGAGTATCAGGATACCAATACGGCGCAGTATAAGCTTGTGTCAATGTTGGCGGAAGGTACGGGAAACCTTTGCGTGGTGGGCGATGAGGATCAGAGTATTTACCGCTTCAGAGGCGCTACGATCGAAAATATCCTGAGCTTTGAAAAGGAGTTTAAGGCAAGGGTGGTGAAGTTAGAGCAGAATTACCGTTCCACCGAGACCATTCTTGACGCCGCCAATTCCGTTATTTGCAACAATACCCAAAGAAAGGGAAAGAATTTGTGGAGCGATCTCGGCGAGGGCGACAAAATACAGCTTCAGTATTTTCAAAACGAGATCGAGGAGGCAAGCTTTATCGCCGCCAAGGTAATGGAGCTTAAGGGCGAGGGCGGACAGTTCAAGGATAACGCCGTTTTATACCGCACAAACGCTCAGTCCAGATCGGTGGAGCTGGCCTTGTCAAAAAGCGGCGTGCCTTACCGCATTATAGGCGGCACAAAATTCTACGACCGCAAGGAGATAAAGGATATTATTGCCTATATGAGCGTTGCAAACAACCCCTTTGATACCGTTAGGCTGGCGAGGATCATAAACGAGCCGAAAAGGGGCTTGGGTGAAGCAACTCAAGGCGAGGTGTTCCGTATAGCCGAGGGCTTGGGGCTGTCCCCCGTGGAGGTCATGGAGCGCTCCGAGGAATTTGCTTCCCTTGCGAAGAAGGCAAAGACCCTTGAGCCCTTGGGCAGAATGTTCAGGGAGCTGGGGGAGGACGAGGACAGACCCTTGGACAGCATGATCGACGATATTTTGGCTGAAACGGGCTATGAGGCAATGCTCCTTACTCAAGGCGACGAGGGACAGGGCAGACTGGAAAATATCCGAGAGCTTAAGTCTGGGGTGATCACCTTTATGGAGGAAAACGAGGATCATTCCCTTTCCGATTACCTGGAAAACATAGCCTTGATCACCGATCTTGACAATTACGACCGGGACGAGGACAAGGTGGTATTGATGACCATGCACGGAGCAAAGGGCTTGGAGTTTCCCAACGTGTTCATTGCGGGAGCGGAGGAAAATATATTCCCCTCCTATCGGGCTCAGCTTGATGCGGGAGAGATAGAGGAGGAGCGACGTCTTGCCTATGTGGCTATCACCAGAGCCAAAGAAAGGCTTTTTATCACACATACTAAGCAAAGGCTGCTGTACGGCTCAACTCAAAGAAATAAGCTGTCGAGATTCATACTTGAGATCCCCGAAAGGGATTTGGAGATAGAGGATCATACGTATATCACCGCCGAGATCAACCCCGAAAGAGCAAAGCGCCCCGCAAAAACGGGCTATTTACAGCAGGAAGCCCGCCACAGTCAGGTAGAGAAGCTGGCAGCGAGGATCTCCGCCGCCCACTCCGTACCCCAAAGCTTCGCCTCGGGCGAAAGGGTCCATCACAAGATTTTCGGAGACGGCACTGTCTTAACAGCCAGAGCGGTAGGCAACGATCATCTTTTGGAAATCGATTTTGACAAGGTGGGCATGAAGAAAATTATGGCAAATTTCGCTAAAATTGAAAAGATTTGAGTTTTTTGTATGCCTGCCATTTAAAGGCGCTTCGGATAGATCAAGACGAAAATGAATAAGCAAAAGTTAAATCCTGCAAACCGACGTTCTTGAAAAACAGCTTGCGGGATTTTTTGCCGTAATTTCAAAAAATTGCTTCGGCAAGCAGATATATTGCCGATTAGCAGAACGTTTTTGCCGCTTTTTGTAAAATTTCTACAAAAAACGATTACAGACGGCAAAAATATTTATATTCAAAATTTTGCAAGTTTTTAAATTTAGACTTGCAATTTTTGTTTTTCTATGATATACTATAATCAGTTAACAATCTTTGAAAAAAGATCAAAAACCCAAAAGAGAAGGGACAGCGGTATGGATTACAAAAAAAATAAGCAAAGAACCCTTTATTCTCCCGCTTTTGAGCACGACAACTGCGGTATAGGAGCGGTGGTGAATATCAAGGGCGAAAGATCCCATAACACGGTGGAAAATGCGCTTACCATCGTGGAGACCTTAGAGCACCGCGCAGGCAAGGACGCAGAGGGAAAGACAGGCGACGGCGTAGGCATACTGCTGCAGGTTTCCCACAGGTTCTTCAAAAAGGCGGCGAAGGCAATCGGCATAGAGCTGGGCGGAGAACGGGATTACGGCGTGGGAATGTTCTTTTTCCCGCAAAACGAATTGGCGAGAAATCAAGCTAAAAAGATGTTTGAGATCATTGCGGAAAAAGAGGGCTTGAAAATATTGGGCTGGAGAGCGGTTCCCTCCTGCCCCCAGGTATTGGGACAGCGTGCGGCTGAATGTATGCCCTACATTATGCAGTGCTTTATAAAGCGCCCTGCCGATACCCGCAAGGGACTGGATTTTGACCGCCGTCTGTATGTGGCAAGGCGGGTCTTCGAGCAGAGCAACGAGGATACATACGTCGTTTCCCTTTCAAGCCGCACGATAGTATATAAAGGTATGTTTTTGGTGCAGGATCTGCGCAGATTCTTCCCCGATTTACAGGATAAGGATTTTGAAAGCGCTATCGCCATGGTCCATTCCCGCTTTTCCACCAACACCAACCCCAGCTGGCAGAGAGCGCACCCCAACCGCATGATAGTGCACAACGGCGAGATCAACACCATAAAGGGCAACGCCGACAAAATGCTTGCCCGAGAGGAAACCATGAAGTCGGAGCATTTAAAGGGCGATCTTGACAAGGTGCTTCCCGTGGTAAACACCGAGGGCAGCGACTCCGCAATGCTGGACAACACCCTTGAATTTTTGGTGATGAGCGGTATGGAGCTTCCCTTGGCGGTGATGATAACCATACCCGAGCCTTGGGACAACAACGAAACCATCAGCAAGGCAAAGCGGGATTTTTATCAGTATTATGCCACGATGATGGAGCCGTGGGACGGCCCCGCTTCGATACTTTTCAGCGACGGCGACATTATGGGAGCGGTATTGGACAGAAACGGCCTCAGACCCTCCCGTTATTATATCACCAAGGACGGGAACCTGATCCTGTCCTCGGAGGTGGGAGCCTTGGAGATAGACCCGGCAAACGTTTTGGTAAAGGAAAGGCTTCGCCCCGGAAAAATGCTTCTTGTGGACACCGTGCAGGGCAGGGTCATTGACGACGACGAGCTGAAGGAAAGCTACGCCGCAAGGCAGCCCTACGGCGAATGGCTGGACAGCAATCTTGTGAAGCTGGCGGATTTGAAAATACCGAACATGAAGGTAGAGGATCACGGCTACGAGGAGAGAAAGCGCTTGATGAAAGCGTTCGGCTACACCTATGAGGACGTGACAACGGGTATACTCCCAATGGCAAAAACAGGTGCGGAAAGCATTTCCGCCATGGGAACGGACAGCCCCTTGGCAGCACTTTCCTCTCAGCCTCAGCCGCTTTTCAATTACTTTAAGCAGCTGTTTGCACAGGTGACCAATCCGCCCATTGACGCTATCCGCGAGGAGATCGTAACCTCCGCCACCGTATATATCGGCGAGGACGGCAATATTTTGGAGGAGCGCCCCGAAAACTGTCAGGTCATAAAAATCCAAAATCCGATTTTGACCAATACCGATATGCTGAAAATCAAGAATATGAAGGTCAGCGGCTTTAAGGTAGCGGTGATCCCCTTACTTTACTATAAAAACACCTCGCTCAAAAAGGCGCTGAACCGTTTAAACCTTGAAGCGGACAGAGCCCACAGCGACGGCGCAAATATCCTGATCCTGTCCGACAGAGGGGTTGACGAGAACCATGTGGCGATCCCCTCTTTGCTGGCGGTTTCCGCTTTGCACCAGCATTTGGTGGTTACCAAAAAGAGAACATCTTTGGCTGTGATACTTGAAACAGGCGAGCCGAGAGAGGTACATCATTTTGCGACCCTGTTGGGCTACGGAGCCAGCGCAATAAACCCCTATCTTGCTCACGAGGCTATCCAAAGCCTCATCACAAGGGATCTGCTGGACAAGGACTACTATGCGGCGGTAAACGATTATGACAACGCCGTGCTTCACGGGATCGTGAAGATCGCTTCCAAAATGGGCATCAGCACCATTCAATCCTATCAAGGCTCTCAGATCTTTGAGGCGATCGGCATCAGCCGAGAGGTAATCGACACATATTTTACGGGCACTGTCAGCAGAGTTGAGGGCGTAAGTCTAAAGGATATAGAGCGCAACGTGGATAAGCTTCATACCATGGCGTTCGATCCCTTGGGACTGAACACCGACGAATCCTTGGACAGCAGAGGCAGCCATAAATTCAGAAGCGGCAAGGAGGAGCACCTGTACAATCCCCAAACCATTCACCTTTTGCAGCAGGCTGCCCGAACGGGTGATTACAGCCTTTACAAGCAGTATTCCAAAATGATCACGGAGGAAATGAAGCCCGTTAACCTAAGAGGCTTAATGGACTTTAACTATCCCGAAAAGGGCATAGATATAAGCGAGGTGGAATCGGCTGACAGCATCGTGCGCCGCTTTAAGACGGGCGCCATGAGTTACGGCTCTATTTCCGAGGAGGCTCACGAGACCCTTGCCCTTGCCATGAACGCTCTTCACGGCAAGTCAAACTCGGGAGAGGGCGGCGAAAGCCCCGAAAGATTAAAAAGCAAGGGCAAGAAGAACGACCGCTGCTCCGCTATCAAGCAGGTAGCGTCGGGACGCTTCGGCGTTACCTCCGAGTATTTGAACAGCGCCGATGAAATCCAAATAAAAATGGCTCAGGGCGCAAAGCCCGGCGAGGGCGGTCACCTGCCAGGAAAAAAGGTGTACCCTTGGATCGCCAAGACAAGACATTCCACCCCCGGCGTGGGACTTATTTCCCCTCCGCCTCATCATGATATTTATTCCATTGAGGATCTGGCGCAGCTGATCTACGATCTGAAGAACGCCAACAAGAACGCCAGAATAAGCGTAAAGCTGGTTTCCGAGTGCGGTGTGGGCACCGTTGCGGCAGGCGTTGCCAAGGCGGGCGCAGCGGTTATCCTGATAAGCGGATACGACGGCGGCACAGGCGCAGCTCCCAGAAACTCTATCTATAATGCAGGGCTGCCTTGGGAGCTGGGACTTTCCGAGGCTCATCAAACTCTTATTATGAACGGACTTAGAAACAAGGTGGTAATAGAGACCGACGGCAAGCTGATGACGGGACGGGACGTTCTGACGGCGGCGCTTTTGGGCGCAGAGGAATTCGGCTTTGCCACCGCTCCGCTGGTGACCTTGGGCTGTGCCATGATGAGGGTATGCAATTTGGACACCTGCCCCTTCGGCGTTGCCACTCAAAACCCCGAGCTTAGAAAGCGTTTTTGCGGAAAGCCCGAGTATGTGATCAATTTCATGAAATTTGTAGCTGAGGAGCTGCGGGAGTATATGGCAAGGCTTGGTATCCGCACAGTAGACGAGCTTGTGGGCAGAGTGGATCTGATCAAACGCAGGGAGGATCTGGACAGCCACGGCAAGGAGCTTGATCTTTCCAACATTATCGAGCCCGACGGCGAATTTGTTTCGCAGGAGATCAAATACAACGACAAGCAGCTTTACGATTTCAAGCTGGAAAACACTCTCGACGAAAGGGTGCTGGTCAAGGAATTTAAGGCGAGCATAAAGAGCGGAAAGCCCAAAACGGCTGAGATCAAGATAAAAAATACCGACCGCACCTTCGGCACGATCTTGGGCAGTGAAATCACAAGAAACAGCAAAGCCGAACCCGAGGAGGACGCCTTCAAGGTAATATGCCGCGGCGCAGGAGGACAAAGCTTCGGCGCATTTATCCCCAAGGGTCTTACCTTAGAGCTTATAGGCGACAGCAACGACTATTTCGGCAAGGGACTGTCGGGCGGCAAGCTGGTGGTCTACCCCCCTGCGGAGAGCAGCTTTAAGGCGGAGGACAATATAATAATCGGTAACGTAGCCCTTTACGGTGCGACCTCGGGCAAGGCGTTCATAAACGGCGTTGCGGGAGAGCGCTTCTGCGTAAGAAACAGCGGCGCTGTTGCGGTAGTAGAGGGCGTGGGCGATCACGGCTGCGAGTATATGACAGGCGGCAGAGTTGTTGTTTTGGGAAAAACCGGCAAAAACTTCGCAGCAGGTATGAGCGGCGGCATTGCTTACGTGCTTGACGAGGACAGGGATCTTTACCTAAAGCTTAACAAGGAAATGGTAAGCAGCGGCGAGGTCAAGGAAAAGTACGATATATTAGAGCTTAAGGGGCTTATAGAAAGTCATTACGAGGCTACAGGATCCTCCAAGGCGAAGGACATTTTGGATAACTTTGACGAGTATCTGCCTAAGTTTAAGAGGATAATTCCTCACGACTACAAAAGGATAACCACGGCGATCCTCAGCTTTGAGGAAAAGGGGCTCACCACCGAGCAGGCGCAGATCGAAGCCTTTTACTCGGTCGTAAGCGGCAAGTGAAGGAGAAAACGATATGGGAAAACCAACAGGATTTCTTGAATACAAGCGAGAGGACGCAGAGGCGATCTCCGAAAAGGAGCGCATAAAGGATTACAACGAATTTCGCATTCAGCTGTCAAGAGAAAAGCAGCAGGCGCAGGGCGCAAGATGTATGGCATGCGGCGTACCCTTTTGCCAGTCGGGCATGGTGATAGGCGGAATGGTCAGCGGCTGCCCCCTGAACAATCTTATCCCCGAATGGAACGATCTGATCTATACCGGCAACTGGGAGCAGGCGTACAACAGACTGCGCAAGACCAATAATTTCCCCGAATTTACGGGAAGGGTGTGCCCCGCCTTATGCGAGGCAGCCTGCACCTGCGGAGTTTACGACAGTCCCGTCACGGTAAAGCAAAACGAGTACGGCATTGCGGAATATGCTTACGAGCAGGGCTGCGCAAAGCCCAAGGTTCCGCAGATCCGCACGGGTAAGAAGGTGGCCGTTATCGGTTCCGGACCCTCGGGTCTTGCCGCCGCCGATCAGCTTAACCAACGGGGGCATAACGTTACCGTGTTTGAACGCAGCGACCGCCCCGGCGGGCTTTTGATGTACGGGATACCCAATATGAAGCTGGAAAAGTGGGTGATCGACCGCCGCATCGAGGTGATGAGACAGGAGGGCGTGATCTTTGAAACAGGCAGAAATGTAGGCGAGGATACCGATCCCAAGCAGCTTTTAAAGGATTTTGATATTGTTATACTGGCATGCGGCGCTTCCAATCCCCGCGACATCAAGGCGGAGGGCAGGGACGCAAAGGGTATTTACTTTGCGGTGGATTTTCTCACCTCCACCACCAAAAGCCTTTTGGACGAGGATCTGAAGGAGGGCACATATATCAGCGCCAAGGACAAAAACGTAGTGGTAATAGGCGGCGGCGACACGGGCAACGACTGTGTGGGCACCGCTGTCCGTCACGGCGCAAAAAGCGTGCTGCAAATCGAAATGATGCCAAAGCTCCCCGACGAAAGAGCGGAAAACAATCCTTGGCCTCAGTGGCCCAAAATCTGCAAAACCGACTACGGTCAGCAGGAAGCCAAGGCGGTTTACGGCAACGACCCGAGGATCTATCAAACCACGGTAAAGGAGTTTAAAAAGGACAAAAAGGGCAATTTGAAGGAGCTTGTTTTAGTGAAATTGGAGCCGAAAAAGGACGAAAAAACAGGCAGGCTTGCAATGTCCGAGATCAAGGGCAGCGAATATACCGTTCCCGCCGATATTGTTTTGATAGCGGCAGGCTTTTTGGGCAGCCAAAGCTATGTTACCAAGGCATTTGGCGTGGAAACCGACAACAGAAGCAACGTTAAAACGGAGCAGGGGCAGTATTCCACCAACGTGCCCAAGGTCTTTGTCTGCGGCGATATGCACAGAGGTCAGTCCTTGGTGGTTTGGGCGATCAGGGAGGGCAGAGAGTGTGCGAGAGAGGTGGATAAGGCGCTTCTCGGCTACACCAATCTTTAATACGTTTTTATTGCAGCAGATGCGAAACAGCCTTTGGTTTTCCTAAGGCTGTTTTGTTTTTTCGTATTTGATTGTGAATTTTACTTGCATTTTTGTTTAATATGTGGTAAAATAATAGAGCTATAGAAAAATTCAACGCCCCCTTAGTTAAATGGATATAATAAACCCCTCCTAAGGGTTAGTTGTGAGTTCGATTCTCGCAGGGGGTGCCACATTGTTTACAAAAATCCCTACGGCTTTGCCGTAGGGATTTTTGTAAACGGGAAATGTCTTTTTCGTCACTGCCGCTCCTCATCAGCTCATTTCCGCCTCCATTTTTCTTGAATTTCCCTTAAGGAAATTCATTTTGCTTCGCAAAACCGAAAAATTGAGGAGCGCTTTTGTACGTCTGCTGCCGTTTATAAAATGATTTAGATAAATAAAATCTCCGCCTACACCAAGTAAGCGGAGATTTATTTAATTAATTTTCGTTGATTTCGGGCAAATTAACCCTTAATAGCCGCCTGTGCCGCAGCAAGTCTTGCGATAGGCACGCGGAAGGGTGAGCAGGATACGTAGTTAAGTCCGATTCTGTGGCAGAACTCAACAGATGTGGGATCGCCGCCGTGCTCGCCGCAGATGCCAACATGCATTTCGGGGCGAACGCCCTTGCCGAGCTTGATAGCCATTTCCATAAGCTTGCCTACGCCTGTCTGATCCAGCTTTGCGAAAGGATCGTTTTCAAAGATCTTAGCGTCGTAGTAAGCGTTTAAGAACTTGCCTGCGTCGTCGCGGGAGAAGCCGTAGGTCATCTGTGTAAGGTCGTTTGTGCCGAAGCAGAAGAATTCGGCTTCCTTAGCGATCTCATCAGCGGTGAGAGCTGCACGGGGGATCTCGATCATAGTACCTACCTCGTACTTAAGGTCGGAGCCTGCGTTCTTGATCTCCTCGTCCGCAACTGCAACAACCACGTCCTTTACATACTTCAATTCCTTGATCTCGCCTACCAAGGGGATCATGATCTCGGGAACGATGCTCCAGTCGGGGTGAGCCTTCTTAACGTTGAGAGCTGCGCGGATAACCGCTCTGGTCTGCATTTTTGCGATCTCGGGATATGTTACCGCCAAACGGCAGCCTCTGTGTCCCATCATGGGGTTGAACTCGTGGAGGGAAGCGATAATGTTCTTGATAGCCTCAACGGACTTGCCCTGCGCTTCGGCCAGCTTCTTGATGTCAGCCTCTTCGGTGGGTACGAACTCGTGGAGAGGAGGATCTAAGAAGCGGATAGTTACGGGGTTGCCTTCAAGTGCTTCATAGAGCTTTTCAAAGTCGCCCTGCTGATAAGGAAGGATCTTGTCCAAAGCGGCTTCTCTTTCTTCAACCGTGTCGGCGCAGATCATCTCGCGGAATGCGGCGATTCTGTCAGCCTCAAAGAACATATGCTCGGTACGGCAAAGACCGATGCCCTCAGCGCCCAATTCTCTTGCCTTCTTAGCGTCGGCGGGAGTATCCGCGTTGGTTCTTACCTTAAGCTTTCTGTACTTGTCAGCCCAACCCATGATCCTGCCGAATTCGCCTGCAATGGTAGCGTCAACGGTTGCGATAACGCCGTCGTAAATATTACCGGTGGAGCCGTCGATGGAGATCCAGTCGCCCTCATGGAATTCCTTGCCTGCAAGAGTGAACTTCTTGTTCTCCTCGTCCATGGCAATGTCGGAGCAGCCGGATACGCAGCAGGTGCCCATGCCTCTTGCAACAACGGCAGCGTGAGAGGTCATGCCGCCTCTTACCGTCAAAATACCCTGAGAAGCCTTCATGCCCGTAAT
>JAMPBF010000004.1:0-5414 GCA_023666805.1 Bacillota bacterium | reverse complement strand
GATACTGCGCCGCCTGCTGCGGTAGTGGTAGCGGCAGTGGTAACGTCGCCTTCGCCTGCGGGCTCGCCGAATGTGTACTTGATTGTGGGTGCGGATGTAATGTCTGCGTCATCGGTAGCTGTACCGAAAGCAACCAACAGACTAACGGTACCCTTGGTTTCTGCTGTAATCTTAGCCTTGATAGCAGCAGCTGTCGCATTGAGCGTAATGGTTGAACTGTCTGCGAAATTGCTTGAAGCAACAGATTCCCAAATATTACCTGTAATGGGGTCGCCTTCGCCGGTAGACTGTAAAATGAGCATAGCGTTCAGCTTGCTGCCGTTGCCTACGGAAATACTTGAAAGGTTAATCTTTACGGAAACGTCCTCAGTCATTGCCTTAACGGAATCAATGCTTGCGCCTGTGAAAAGGTTTACGGTTGCCTGATAATTGGTGTGATCCTCACCGTCATTCCAAGTGTTTGCAGTCAAAGTTGTTGTCTGCTCGCCAGAAGGAGTGGTGATAGTGGGTGCGGTAGCTTCGGGGGGATCATCATCATCTCCGCTGGAGCTGCTGGAGCTTGCGCTGGTTTCTTCTGCTGTACGCTCTACCTTAACCTTGCTGATAATTACTTTGTCAGCGGAAACAGTTAATGTGTTGGCGTCGGTTGTGATTGTGATTTGAGCGGTCGTATCGGTTGTGCTTGCAGCAGGATTTGTTGCGCTTACACCGTTTACCGAGATCGACATGCCGGTGGTATCGGCAGCTTCCGTTGTATAAGTAACGGTTACAACATCGTTCTCCTTAACGGCGATAGATGCCTCAGTGCCTTCCACTGTTGTCTTAACTTCTTGATTCGTAACAGCATTTTCGCTGGCATCAATGCTTACTGTCACTTCAGCCACGGTCGAGGTGGTAGCCGTAGCAGTAGCAGCCAAGCTCAATGAAGTCACGGCAAGAGCGGCTGCCGACAATGCGGCAACCAATTTTGTCATTTTCATGGTAAATTGTCCTCCATAATTAAAATTTTAATGCAATAAAGGGACAGTTATGCCCTTTGTATTTAAGATTATAACACTCCCGTTGAAATTTGTCAAGCGCCGGAAGAATATTTAATCAAAATTTATGAAAAAACATTTACAGAAAATTGAAAATATTACAGACTGACGAAAAAACCAATGCGGCAAAAATTATTATTGTGTACGGCGGCAGGGCAAAAAATAACCCCTCCGCATACTCTGCGAAGGGGATATTCATTACTTGCCCTGCTTCAGGTTGAACTTCTTGTTGAACTTGTCAACGCGTCCGCCGCTGTCGATAAGCTTCTGCTTACCGGTGAAGAAAGGGTGGCACTTGGAACAGATCTCCACCTTTATATCCTGCTTTGTGGAACGGGTTTCGATCACGTTGCCGCAGGCGCACTTGATAGTGGTGGGCTTGTAATCGGGATGGATCCCTTCTTTCATGATGTCACCGCCTTTTCGTTATAGTCAAGCCGTGGGGGAGCAACCCGACGGCGATTAGTCGCAATGATTATTATAGCATTTGTTCGGGGAGTTGTCAAGGGCGGCGGTTAAATTTTTTATTGACAAATGAAAAATTTTGTGTATATTTTGTGTATAATAATAATTGTAAGCGGAAATGCAACAATGCCGTTATTACATGAAGTTAAAAAGCACCCCCGATGTTGCGGTCGGGGGCGCTTTATTTGAAGCACAAGACGAAAAAAGCTATTGACAAATAAAGATTTTTGAGTATAATATAAATGTAAGCGATATCAGCAGTACCGCTATTACATGGAGTTTAAAAAAGCACCCCCCGACCATGACACCGGGGGGTGCTTTATTTGCTGCGGTTTACTTTTTGCCGTCAAGCCAGCGGCATATGTAGTATGCGATAACACTGCATACTATATTGCCTATCGCCGTCAAAACGGTATTCAGCAGTACCTCCATAGAGTTTACCCCCCTTTCTGCCTACAGATTGGAGGAAGCTCTCCACAGCACATTAATTATACCATAAAAGGAGAATTTTGCAAAGCAAAATTCGACACCTCTAAAACGGTAAAATGTTCTCAGACATTAAAATAAAAATTTACCTCTTTCCGCAGTCTGAGGTTATTATAACATATTTGACAAAATTTTACAGCAAGCGACAAAAATCCCCCTACCATTATATATAATAGGGGGATTATTTTATATTATCTAAATTGCCTCGCATATCCGTTCGCTTCGCTCACTCCATGCGGATCGGCAAATAGCAAACGTCAAAATTGACGTTTGCTATAAATATCTCAACTCACTTAACCAACTGCGAAAACTCAGCCGACATCTTCTTTTGAAGCTCCTCTGCCTCCGCCATGGTCTTGCCCACTGCGGTGTAGTACACCTTTAATTTGGGCTCCGTGCCGCTGGGACGGATAATAGCCTTGTTGCCGTCCTCGAGATAGAGGGAGATCACGTTGGACTTGGGCAGGGTGATCTTTTCCTTTGCGCCGCTTGCCAAGTCGGTTTTCTCGCTTGCCTGATAGTCGGCGAAGCCCACTACCTTATAGCCTGCAACGCTCTTAGGATAATCGGTGCGCATTTTGTCCATTATATCGCTCATCTTCTGCATTCCGCTTGCACCCTCGAAGGTGAAGGTGTCCAGCTTGTTGCAGTAGAAGCCGTATTCCTCGTACATTTCCTTGCGCACCTGAATAAGGCTTTTGCCCTTTGCGCGGTAATAAGCCGCCATTTCACAGATAAGCATGGAAGCCACCACTGCGTCCTTATCCCTTACATAGCCGCCCGCAAGGTAGCCGTAGCTTTCCTCGAAGCCGAAAATATATCTTTCCTGCTGACCCTTCTTTTCCAAGAAGCCGATCTGCTCGCCGATAAACTTAAAGCCCGTCAATACCTCTACCAGCTCCACACCGTATTTTTCCGCAATTTTGGCGGTAATATCGGTGGTGACTATGGTCTTTACCGCTACGGGATCCTGAGGCATTTTTCCCTTTTCTCTGCGCTCTCTTGCAACGTATTCAAGGAGCATGGAGCCAACCTCGTTGCCGCTGAACAAGGCGTAGTTGTCGCCGTCGGGCACCGCAATGCCCACTCGGTCGCAGTCGGGGTCGGTAGCCAAAAGCAGGTCGGGCTTTTCCTTGTCGCAAAGCTTAAGACCAAGCTCCAGCGCTTCTCTGATCTCGGGGTTGGGGTAGGGGCAGGTGGAGAATGTGCCGTCGGGATTTTCCTGCTCGGGAACGACCACCACGTCCTTTATGCCTATTTCCTTTAAAATGCGGCGAACGGGTTTGTTGCCGGTTCCGTTCAGGGGAGTGTATACCACCTTAAGCCCTGCGTCGGCACAGATCTCGGGATTAAGAGACTGCCGGCGCACCTCCGCCATGTAAGCGTCGATAACGTCCTGTCCGATATAGCTGATCATGCCGTTTTTAACGGATTCGTCATAGTCGGCGGTCTTAACGCCCTCGAATACGTCGGTGCCGTTGATATAGCCCAAGATCTCGTCGGCAGCCTCGATAGTAACCTGACAGCCGTCGTTTCCGTAAACCTTGTAGCCGTTGTATTTGGCGGGATTGTGGCTGGCGGTGACCATTACGCCTGCGTCGCACTTTAAGTATCTTACCGCCCATGAAAGCATCGGGGTGGGCATTAATTCGGAATAAATATTTACCTTGATCCCGTTGCCCGCAAATACGCTTGCAGCGGACTTTGCGAAGTAATCGGATTTAATGCGGCTGTCGTAGCTGATGGCGACGCTTTTGCCGCCGTGCTTTTTGATGTAGTCCGCCAAGCCCTGAGTTGCCTTGTTTACGGTGTAGACGTTCATTCTGTTGGTGCCTGCGCCGATAACTCCTCGCAAGCCGCCTGTGCCGAATTCAAGCTCTCTGTAAAAGCGGTCGGAGATTTCCTCCTCATTGTCCTTGACTTTTTCAAGTTCGGTCTTTAAATCGGGGTCGGAGACGGCTTTTTCAAGCCAGAGCCGATAAAGCTCATTAGTGTTCATGGGCGTATACTCCTTTCGGATAATTATTTTTATTTAATTTTACCACATATTTACCAAAATTGCAAGAAGAAAAGAGGGAATTTTAGATATTTTTTGTAACTTAAAAAACATTATAATTTAAGTAAAAATTAACTAAGGCGTTATTGTTTTTTTGTATGTATTTCCGACTTGACAACCGCCCTTAACCTTTGTTATAATGAATAAAAACAGTAAAATACAATCAACGAAAGGAAGAATAAAATGAACGTAAAAGTTATTAACGGTCAGTCCATTCCCAACATGCCTTGGCAGGACAAGCCCGCAAATTGCGGCGATGTAATTTGGCGCTACACCCAAAACCCCATTATCCCCAGAGACCTTATCCCTACCAGCAACTCTATCTTCAACAGTGCGGTAGTACCCTTCGAGGGTAAGTTTGCAGGCGTATTCCGCTGCGATGACAAGGAGAGAAACATGGCTATCCATGCAGGCTTCTCCGACGACGGTATTCATTGGAATATCAACCCCGAGATCATCACTTGGATAAACGACGACCCCGAGACCGCAGAGGCTAACCCTTGGCAGTACGGCTACGATCCCCGCTGCGTATGGATCGAGGACAGATATTGGATCACCTGGTGCAACTCCTACGGCTGGAAGCCTACTATCGGCGTGGGCTGGACAAAGGATTTCAAGGAATTTCACCAGTGCGAGAACGCATTCCTGCCTTTCAACAGAAACGGCGTAATGTTCCCCAGAAAGATCAACGGCAAGTATGTAATGTTCAGCCGTCCCTCCGACAGCGGTCACACCCCCTTCGGCGATATGTATCTTTCACAGTCTCCCGACATGAAGTACTGGGGCGAGCACAGACACGTAATGGCTCCCGGCAAGGGCTGGGAAGCTAAGAAGATCGGCGCAGGCCCTATCCCCATTGAAACCAGCGAGGGCTGGCTCTGCTTCTATCACGGCGTTTTGGAAAGCTGCAACGGCTTTGTATACAGCTTCGGCGCTTGCATTCTCGATATTGACAAGCCTTGGAAGGTAAAGGCAAGATGCAGCGAATATCTCATCAATCCCCGCGAAATATATGAAATGGTGGGCGACGTTCCCAACGTTACATTCCCCTGTGCAGCGCTCTGCGATCAGGATACGGGAAGGATCGCTATTTACTACGGCTGTGCTGATACGGTTGTGGGCTTGGCATTCACTACTGTTGACGACGTGGTTGATTACGTTAAAAAACATTCTTCGGTTTGATTTATTATTATAAATAGTATAAGGGCTGCTCCTCAGGGGGCAGCCCTTCAGTCTGTCGAAAAAGTCCAAGCTTATAAATTTCGGAGGGAAAAGAGGCTTGGAGAAAAACCGTCAGGGTTTTTCTCCAAATTGCGATCAAGCCTTAAAATCGAGGCAGAGCAAGGCTCTGCCCGATTTTCGCATTTGGC
>JAMPBF010000049.1 GCA_023666805.1 Bacillota bacterium | reverse complement strand
GATACTGCGCCGCCTGCTGCGGTAGTGGTAGCGGCAGTGGTAACGTCGCCTTCGCTTGCAGGTTCGCCGAATGTGTACTTTACAACAGGAGCTTCATCAAAAGCTGCACCGGCGGGAGTGCCGATCTGTAATACCATTCTTACAGCGCCGCTTGCACCTTCAAGCGCACCGCCTTCTGCATCTGATGTAATCCAAGCTTTAGGGAATGTAACAGTAGCGGAACCGTTGCTAAAAGCTATTCCATCTTTCGCTTTCCAAGTACTTGCACTTGTTTCTTCATTCCAAGATGCTACAGCAGGAGTAACGGAAAGTTGGCTCGTCGTTGCACCTGTAACGTTAGTTATATTAATCTTAACAACAACGTCACTTGCAAAAAGCTTAAAAGCGTCAACAGTGGAATCCGTTAAAATGTCAATATTAGCCTGATAGTTAAAGTCTGTTGCACCTTCGCCCCATGACGAACGTGCCAATGTTACAGTCTGCTCAGTTTCAGGCAGTGTGATAGTGGGAGCGGTAGCGGGATCATCGCCGTCGCCCTCGGCAGTTGTGGTTGCTGCGGTAGTCTCTTCAGCAGCAGGAGTAACCTTAACAGCGGTAACGGTAGCGCTTTCACCTGTTAACTCAAGCTTTGTGCTTGCCTCACTTTCTCCAATTTCAGCAGTAGCCTTTGTTTCTGCAATAGTTGCAGCTTTACCGTTTACCGAAACAGCGGGAGTTTGATCATCTTCAACAGTAATTGTTACTTCAACGGTATCGCCCTTCTTAACCTCAATAGGTGTGCCGTCTTCTTTTTGAACTTCATACGCAGTGCTGCTTAACGCTTGACTTAAGCCACTAACTGTAACTTCTTCTCTTGTAGCGGCAGTAGCAGCCAAGCTCAATGAAGTCACGGCAAGAGCGGCTGCCGATAATGCGGCAACCAATTTTGTCATTTTCATGATTATTTTTCCTCCATAAATAATTTTTTTAAAGACGATCCGCTGCATAATACGGATTATCTCTATGCAAATAACATTATATACTAATTAAGATAATTTGTCAAGGGTATAAGAGTAATTAATTATAATTTTATTGTTTATAATAAAAGTTGTAAAATTAAAAAAAGTTCGTTAAAAATGCACAAAAAATGAAAAATAAGGAGCAGATCATGAACGTTGCCGAAAGAATTACATACCTGCGAGAGAAAAAAGGAATAACCGTTAACAAGCTGGCAAATTTGGCGGGCATATCCCAAAGCCATCTGAGGGAAATAGAGCTGGGGCAGAGAAACCCCACCGTGGAGACCCTCTCCTACTTCTGCGACGCCTTGGGCATAAGCTTGGAGGAATTTTTCCGAGAGGGAGAGGCGGAGCTGGATCCCTGCCTTATGACGGCGGCAAAGAAGCTTACGGAGGTCCAGCAAAGAAAATTGGCGGATTTTTTATTTTCGGTGCAGGGGAAAATAAATTGAATATAATAAACAAATCAAATAATTAAGAGCCGTTTTGCGATTGCAAAACGGCTCATATCATATAATATATAAATATGTATAGCGAAAATTTTTACGCTCAGGCGGTATAATCGTTGGGCGCAGAGGGCAAGGCGACCTGTTGGGTTACGGTATGATCCTTTCTGATTGTGCTGTCGCTTACCAAAAAGTAATCGTATCTCAGGGCGTTGGCGCCGCTGGGGGTGTTGGGGTCGTCGTAGGTCATATCCAGATGATACCAATTGCCGTCAAGCTTCACCATGTTCCACAAATGCTCCTCCTTGGTGTAGCCCTCAACGCAAATGCAGGGTATGCCCAGCTCCTGCGCAAAATACATCAGCGCCTTGGAATAGCCGCTGCAGATCGCCTCGCCGTAAAGGAGAGGGCCGTCCGCCCGCTTGGAGTATTTGCTTTCGCTGTCCCTGTATACGGTGTGCTCGCTGATCCAATCGTGCACGTATTTAAGCCGCTGATAGTCGTTGGGAAGCTTTTTTGCTTCCGCCAGAACATTGTCGGCAGCGGCCTTCAGCCCGCTGCTGTCGGCGGAAGGGTCGGTAATGGCGATTATGGTCTGAACGTCGGCGTTAGCCTCCGTGCCGTAATATTCGGCGGAATATTCCCAATAGGTGTTTATAAATGCGGGATTTTCCTTTTCATAGGAAAAGCATACCGTTTTCAGATCCTCCAGATCCATATCCAGATCCGACACGCTGACCCTGTCCTGTCCGTTGGAAAGTGCGGTGTAAAGCCGCTCATAAGCGGTTTTCTGATTGGAGCTGAGCTGATTGTAGAACCATTTTTGATTGTAGCTGTACAAAACGGAGGCGCTTAAGGGCTGATTTACCGCAGGCGGCTCCGTTGTCGTTTCGGCGGCGGTCTGTTGGGCGGTGGTGACGGCGGTGGTTACCGCAGCGGTAGTTTCCGCAGGCTTGGGGGCTGCGGTGGTTGCCGCAGCGGTTTCCTTGGGCTTTTCGGCGGCTGTGGTGGAGGCGGGCTTGGCAGCGGTAGTTGAAGCTGTGACCGCCGAAGTCGCCGACGTTTCCTCCTCGGCTTCCGCTGCGGAGGTCTCCGAAGCTTCGGAGGCTTCGGCGGGCTTTGAGGTATTTGCGGGGGCAGCGGTGGTGTGCTCACCCTCCGTGACGATCATTGTTTCCTGCGCCGTTTCGGTTTGCGCATCGTCCTCCCGGTTTAAATCCCCGCCGCCCTCGGAGCAGCCGCCGAGGGTCAGTATCAGTGCGGATAAAAGCAGGGCTAAGATTTTTGTAGGCTTCATAATTTCTCCCTTTAATTATACTGTTTTCGCTTTCTTTATTAAAAATGTATCGGCATTACAGTTATTCCGATTATTCCAATTCAAACGCACCGGTGTAAAGGCTGTAATACTGTCCCTTTTCTTCGATCAGCTTATCGTGGCTGCCCCGTTCGATGATCCTTCCGTGATCCAAAACCATGATCACGTCGGAGTTTTTAACGGTGGAAAGCCTGTGGGCGATGACGAATACGGTTCTGCCCTTCATCAGAGCGTCCATGCCTCTTTGCACTATCGCCTCGGTTCGGGTGTCTATGGAGGAGGTGGCCTCGTCCAGTATCATTACGGGCGGGTCGGCAACGGCGGCTCTGGCGATAGCCAAAAGCTGTCTCTGACCTTGGGAGAGGTTAGCTCCGTTGCCGCTGAGCATAGTGCCGTAGCCGTCGGGAAGACGGGTGATAAAGTCGTCCGCTCCCGCTAATTTCGCCGCATTTATGCATTCCTCGTCCGAAGCGTCCAGCTTGCCGTAGCGTATGTTTTCCATTACCGTTCCCGTAAACAGGTTGGTGTCCTGCAAAACTATGCCCAAGGAGCGGCGGAGGTCGGCTTTTTTGATCTTGTTGATATTTATGCCGTCATAGCGGATCTTGCCGTCGGCTATATCGTAAAAGCGGTTTATCAAATTGGTTATGGTGGTTTTTCCTGCGCCCGTTGCGCCCACAAAGGCGACCTTTTGTCCCGGCTCGGCGTAGATGGTTACGTTGTGGAGCACCGTTTTGTTTTCCTCATAGCCGAAGTCCACGTCGAACAGGCGCACGTCGCCGGTAAGCTTGGTATAGGTGACCGAGCCGTCGCCTGTATGCGGGTGCTTCCAAGCCCACAGACCCGTTCTTTCCTCACATTCGGTGATAACGCCGTTTTCCTCCTTGGCGTTGACCAAAGTTACATAGCCCTCGTCGGTTTCGGGCTGCTGATCCATAAGCTCAAAAATACGCTGTGCGCCCGCCAGACCCATTACCACCGAGTTTATCTGGAAAGAGACCTGTCCGATATTTCCCGCAAACTGCTTAGTCATATTTAAGAAGGGGACGGTAACGCTTATGCTGAACGCCATGCCCGAAAGGCTCAGATTTTCCGCTCCCGAAAGAAGGAGCAAGCCCCCCGCAAGAGCGATCGCCACATAAAGGATATTGCCCATATTTCCCAAAATGGGACCGAGCATGTTGGAGTAAGCGTTTGCTTTTTCGGAATCCTCGTAAAGCTGCTGATTTATTTCGTCAAACTTCTTTTTGCTTTCCTCCTCGTGGCAGAATACCTTTACCACCTTTTGACCGTTCATTATCTCCTCGATGTAGCCCTCCTCCTTACCGATGGCTCTTTGCTGCTTGACAAAGTATTTTGCCGAGCCGCCGCCGATCTTTTTGGTAATGAGTATCATGATTGCCGTGCCTACCAGCACGACTAAGGTGAGCCACACGCTGAAGTACAGCATGATCCCGAAGATAGTGGCCACAACTATGCCCGTTGTAAGCAGCTGGGGCAGGCTTTGAGAGATAAGCTGCCTTAAGGAATCTATGTCGTTGGTGTAAACGCTCATTATGTCGCCGTGGTTGTGAGCGTCAAAGTACTTTATGGGCAGCTTTTGCATTCTGCCGAACATTTTTACTCTCAGCTTCATAAGAGTGCCTTGGGTGATAGTCGCCATCATTTGGTTAAAGACCACCGCAGACGCCAGCGACAAAACGTAAAGCGCACCCAAAACGGCGACGGTGGCGAAGATCTCTCCGCACACGCCCGCCCAGTCTCCGCTTTGCCAGCTTTCCTCGATTATTCCGATTATGCGCTGCATAAATACGGAGGGGATAGCGCTGACGGCGGCGCTGAGCACGATACAAACTATTACCAAGGGCGTGCGCACGGGATAGAATTGGAATACAAGCTTCAAGGTGCGCTTGATAGCGCCTTTTTTCATTTTGGGCGGCTCTGCGGGAGCGCCCTTGCCCGAGCGCATGGAAGACATTGGCTTCGGCATTACTGATCCACCTCGCTTTCGGCTTTGTTTTGTGAGGTGTAGACCTCGCGGTATATCTCGTTGTTTTTAAGTAATTCCTCGTGAGTGCCCACGGCGTTGATCCTGCCGCCGTCCATGATTATAATGCGGTCTGCGTCCTGTACCGACGAGGTCCTTTGAGCTATGATTATCTTGGTGGTTTCGGGCATATACTTTTTAAAGCCCTGTCTTATCAAAGCGTCGGTCTTGGTGTCAACGGCGCTGGTGGAGTCGTCGAGGATAAGTATCTTGGGTTTTTTGAGAAGGGCTCTCGCTATGCACAGGCGCTGTTTTTGTCCGCCGGATACGTTTGAGCCGCCCTGCTCGATATAAGTGTCGTATTTATCGGGAAAGCCTTGGATAAATTCGTCTGCCTGAGCGATCTTGCACGCCTCGATCAGCTCCTCGTCGGTGGCGTTTTTGTTGCCCCAGCGAAGGTTTTCCTTGATTGTGCCGCTGAACAGCACGTTTTTCTGCAAAACCACCGCCACTTGATTTCTGAGGGCTTCTATGTCGTAGCTTCTCACGTCCTCGCCGCCTACCCTTACGACCCCCTCGGTGGCATCGTAAAGGCGGGATATAAGCTGGATAAGAGAGGACTTGGAGGAGCCCGTTCCGCCGATAATGCCGATTGTCTCCCCCGATTTTATGTGGAGATCTATGTCGGACAGGGCGAATTTTTCAGCCTGAGCCGAATATCTGAAGCTTACGTTTTCAAAATCGACAGAGCCGTCCTTTACTACGCTCTCGCAGTTGGCGGGAGAGGTCAGGGTGCTTTCCTCCGTCAATACCTCTGCGATTCTGGCTGCGGATTCGTTTGCCATTGTGATCATAACAAACACCATGGAAACCATCATCAGGCTGTTCAATATCTGAAAGCTGTAGGTAAGAAGTCCCGACAGCTGTCCCACCTGCAAATCCGCGCCCGTGGTGGAGATGACCAAGTAAGAGCCGAAGGACAGCACGAAGATCATGACCGCATACAGACAGAACTGCATTAAAGGTCCGTTAAAGGCGAGGATCTTTTCCGCTCTTGTGAAATCCTTGCGAACGTCCTCGGCTGCGTTTGTAAATTTCTTCTCCTCATAATCCTCCCGGACGAAGGATTTTACCACCCGCATGCCCTTGATGTTTTCCTGTATGGATTCGTTTATATTGTCGTATTTTTTGAATACCCTTTTAAACAAAGGCATTGTCTTTCTCACTATCAAAAACAGGCAAAAGCCCATAAGAGGCAGCAGCGCCGCAAATATCCACGCCATTTTGCCCCCCATGATAAACGCCATAATAAAAGCGAAGATCAGCATTATGGGACAGCGCACCGCCATTCTTATAATAGTCATGAACGCCATTTGAACGTTGGTAACGTCCGTGGTGAGACGGGTCACCAGCGAGGAGGTGGAAAAGCGGTCGATATTTTCAAAGGAAAAGCTCTGTATCCTGTAGAAAAGATCCTTCCTTAAGTTTTTCGCAAAGCCGCAGGAGGCGACGGCGCAGGTTTTACCCGCTGCCGCTCCGAAAAACATGGAGATCAAAGCCATGACCGCCAGTATGCCGCCGTATTTTGCGATAACGGAAAATTCGCAGCCCGCCTGTATCTCGTTGATAAGGTTTGCGATTACAAAAGGCAGCATACATTCCATAGCCACCTCGCCTATAATCAGGATAGGCGTCCAAATAGAGGGAGCTTTATACTCCCTGATCGATTTCATAATGGTTTTTATCATTTCCCTTTTAATTTCTCCTTTCCTGCACAAGCGTTATTTCTCTCAGAAATGACACATAATAATTTTTCGGCATTACAGTATTCTTTATTTTTAATAGTATGCGGCAAAAATTTTGCCGCACAATATGAATTATAACTCTTTAAATTTTTTATGTCAAGGGGGTACCGTGTTGCTTAAGTGAATTGTCATTCCGAAAATTTTGGGATCGGGGTGTTTTTTGAAAATTAGGTGAAATTTTGCATTATGTATTGCCGCCCCAAAGCAAGCAGTCGCTTGGGAAAAAAAGGGGGTGACAATTCGGTGTTTTTGTGTTATACTATATTGTAATATTAATTTTCGATCAAAGTATAGACATTTTTGCTGTCGATGGAAAATCGGTGCTTTGGGTGTAATTCATGATCGGGTCTGTGACTTGATCATGAATCGATATAAATGCGTATGGAGATAAAGCTCCATGCCCTCTTATTTTTAAAGAAAGGGGCGAATCAATGAATTACGAAAAATCCTGCGGTGCTATCGTTTACCGCAAATATCACGGGAATACCGAAATTTTGCTGATCAAAAGCGTAAAGTCGGGGCATTGGTCCTTTCCCAAGGGTCATATGGAGGAGGGAGAGACCGAGGAGGAGACCGCCAAGCGGGAGATCAAGGAGGAAACGGGACTTGACGCACTTTTGGACACCGGCTTCAGGGAGACCGTCACCTATTCGCCCAAGCGCAATACCAAAAAAACGGTGGTGTATTTTGTAGGCATGGCAGCCAGTCACGACCTTATCCCCCAACAGGACGAAATAGCCGAGCTGAAATGGCTGGAGATAGGACAAGCCCAAAACCTGCTGACCTACGACAACGACCGCCTGACCTTAAGCAAGGCAAAGGGCTTTATCGCACTTATGAAGTGAGGCTGACACATATGCTTTATAAACAAGCCATAAGCTTTTTAAACAGCTTTACAAAGTCGGGAAAGCCCGTAACCGACCTTTCGAGATTTAAAGCCCTGATGACCCAATTGGGCGACCCGCAAAACAGAGTGAAATACATTCATATTGCGGGAACCAACGGCAAGGGCAGCGTCAGCGAATACGCAGCTCTCGCCCTTGAATACTGCGGCTTTAAGACGGGAAAATTTACATCTCCCTATATTAATAAGGTAGAGGAGCGCATACAGCTGAACGGTCAGCCTATATCCGAAGACAATTTTGCCCTTTATTTGACAGGGGTAAAGAACGCTGCGGAAAAAACGGGCTGTTCCGATTATTCGCAGTTTGAGATTTTAAACGCCGCCGCTTTTTTGTACTATGCCGAAAAAAACTGCGATTACGGCGTATTGGAGGCGGGGATAGGAGGACTGCTGGACTGCACCAACATAGTCCATCCCGTTTTGTCGGTAATTACCACCGTAGATCTGGATCACTGCCAGCTTTTAGGGGACACTGCGGAAAAAATTGCGGCGCATAAGGCGGGGATCATCAAAGAAAACACCCCCTCGGTAACTGCGCCTTTTCAGCGGGAGGGAGTATTGAAGGTTTTGTCCGATAAGGCGGCGGAAACGGGCTCTGCGCTTGTAATCCCCGATAACGGCGACATAAGCATTATCGGCACAAGCCTTGACGGCACGGATTTTTCTTATAAGGGAAAGCTTTTCCACACAAAAATGTGCGGCAGACACCAAGCGATAAACGGTACTGCCGCCATAGAAGCGCTGAGAATACTTAACGTCGATGAATCGGTGATAGAGAGGGCTTTAAAAAACGCTGCCGTTCCCGCCCGAACGGAAAGGATCGGCGGCTGGCTGATAGACGGCGCACATAACCCCTCGGGAGCTGCTGCGGCGGCGGATCTGCTTAAATCGGCGGATCACTGCACCAAAGCCTTGGTGGTGGGAATGCTGGCGTCCAAGGACTGGCAAAGCTCTCTTAAGCTGCTTGTGCCCTGCTTTGACCATGTTATAGCCGCAGATTTTTTCTCCCCCTCGGCAGTGCCGAAGGAGGAGCTGGCGGATTTTGTAAAAGCCTTGGGCAAGCCCTGTATTACCGCCCACAGCCCGCAGGACGCCGTGCATAGTGCCGATAGGCTGGGCGATGATCTAAAGGCGGTTTGCGGCTCTTTATATCTTTGCGGAGAGATGCGCAGAGAATTGCTGTCCCTATAACATTTATGACCGATTTTTCAGCATTGCCTCCGCTCTCTCCAGATCCTCTTTATAGGTGATCTTAAAGCAGTTAATGCTTCCCTCCGTTATTTTTACGGTAACAAGCCTTTTGTCGAATATTCCGCATATGTCGGTGGCAAGGGCTTTTTCTTTTTGGGAAAGTCTGTTCCACACGCTTAAAAAAAGTCCGATCCTAAAGGCTTG
Organism: Bacillota bacterium; assembly: GCA_023666805.1. Lineage (GTDB taxonomy): Bacteria > Bacillota > Clostridia > Oscillospirales > Ruminococcaceae > Ruminiclostridium_E. The sequence continues at coordinate 6,033 of JAMPBF010000049.1, read as the reverse complement.
AGGCGTTTGGGCAAGGTACATTTCCTCTCTTGGGGGCGCTTCCCTCAAAAAGCCGTCGCAGCACCGCAAAACCGTGTCCGAGGCGGGAATACAGGCGGCAGCCGCACCGTATTTCTCCGCTGCCTCGGCGGTACTTACAATGGTATCGAGATCAACGAAGGGTCGGGCGGCGTCGTGGGTGATCAAAATATCCTCCTGCGAGCCTGCTTTCAAGGCTTTTTCCGCAAGAAGCACCATAGTCTCGTTCCTTGTTTCGCCGCCTTGGATGATCTCTATTCTTTTATCGCAAAACAGCTTTTTGCAGTAGTCTGTTTTGTCCTTGCCCACTGCGATAAAAAGCTTATCCAGTCTGTCGAATTTCAGCATTGCTTCAGCCGAATAGCATATCACGGGCTTGTTTTTCAGCATAAGAAACTGCTTGGGCGTATCCCCGCCCAATCTTGTGCCGTTTCCCCCTGCGCAGATCCCGCCGAAAATCATTATACTTCTCCCAATTTAAAAAATCAATATCTTCTGAAGCACTGAGCGGCTTCCGCAATTGCAAGCCATGCCAAGTTCCAGCCCATGACCATGCTTGAGGAAAGCAGCTGCATGTTGCCCGTAAGAGCCGCCGCAGCTCCGCAGACCACGCCCAAAAGCGCACCCAGCAGCATTATGCCCATACCGAGGGTTATGTCCTTCATCAGCCTTTTGGCGGTGACTATCGGCTTTGCAAAGCCCGTAAAGGTGCCGTTGCAGCTGACTGCGCCGCTGCCTCTCGATACGTACTTTGTGTAATGATTAAACTGCTCATGCATACTGTAGGGCAGTATTCTTATTTTTTCGGGAGGTATCTCGAACACCTCGGCGATTTTTGCCACCGTCACTATGGAATCGGTGGTTTTTATCACTATGGAAACATCGCTGTCTGTAAGCTCCTGAAGGCAGTTTTTGACCTCGGGGTTTGCCATAAGCTCCACAAAGAACATTATAACTATTTCTCCCCCGACGGAAAGGTAGATGGTTTCGGTGTTGTCGCCCGCATATTTGCTTACCTTTTTCATATCGGGCACCTTAATATCGTGGCGCTTCATTTGGTCGCGGCTGCCCATGATCATGCGCTTTGTGCCGTACCAGCCCAGTATTCCCATATTGTCCTCGTAAACGCAGTTTTCCACCTTTACCAGTATGTCTTCCTTGTCGTTTATCATATCCTTAAACATATTGGACATCACCGAGCCGCTTTTTATCGCAAGGCTGGCGGCTAAGATTATAGCTTGATCGAGGGCGATATTGTTTACGGAATTGGGCTGCTTGAAGTGCTTTATATTGGTATAGGTGACCGTGCCTGCAGGGAACAGCAGTGCTGCGTCGGTCATCACCGAGTTCACCTCGGAAAATTCCTCCGCCGCCCCGTAGCCCAATATTACGCTGTCGGTTTTGGCGATACCCAGCCCCGCTCTTGTAAGGGGAAGGTTGGTAACGAACATTACGGCGAAGGGGGAGGCTGCCGTCAAAATTGCCGCAAACACCGATACCGCACGGTAAATATCGTTTTGAAGACCCTCTGCGCCGTAGGGGATCAGGAAGGAGATCAAGGCGATCAAAATTGCCGAGCCCAAGGCTATGGGCACTAATTTTTTGCTTATTCTGTCGGATTTATCCTCTCCGTAGCTGCTCTTTAAGAAATCGGTGAGAAGCTCCGTCTTTCTCATGGCGGCAAGCACCGGCACGCTGCCCGCAATTCCCTTGGTCAAGGCGGAGGCTGCTTCGTCCTCCACCAAAATCGCCGAGTATTTGGCGCTGTCTCCCGAGATAAAGCGGAAGTTTCTCTTTGCTCTCTTTATCATGGTGAGCTTTCCGAGGGTGTTGAACATAAGCCCTGCCACCGCTGCGGGGATATAAACAAAGGCTTGACCCAACAGAACGTCGTCGGAGCGGATTATGTTCACCACCGCCGAAACTATGGCGGCAAAGGCGGTGACGGCGCAAACGCTGTCACAGTCCGCCTTAAGTCTAAACAGCTTTGTAAGACCGTTGGAAAGCACCGAAGCGCAGATACCGCAGGCGATCACTCCGCCGATAAGATTGTAGAACAAATAGCCCTGAACGTTTTCCACTTTGTTTAGGAAGGTAACGTCCGCTCCGAAAAAGTTAAAGACTATCCCCTTCCCCAAATCGTTCATCAAGCCGACTATGCCCATAAACAGGGTGATTATCAGCAGCAGCACAAGACGGGTCTTTATTACCTTGTGAGATTCGCACAGATCCGACCAGATCTCGCCGGTAGAGTCGTAGTTGTCGAACTCCTCCTCTTCCTCCTCCTCGTCGTTGTCGGCGTCCATAACAAAGTCCCGAAGCTTCCGCTTTGCTTTGCCCTTTAGCAGCTTGTCCTCGTCCGAGAGAACGCCGGTAGCCATAATGACCCTGCCGTCGTCAAGGTTTAAGCCGTTGGTGGGCGCTTTTACCGAGCCGGTTTCGGTGGCGTTTAAGGAAAGTCCGGCGGTGCGCTTTTTTTCCTCCTCCTCGCTGTGAGTTTTGGCAAGGGCGAGATTAAGCTTTTCAAGAAGAGCGTCGTTGCTTCTTTTTTCCTTTAATGTGGGCTTGATTATCTTAGTGCCCTCAAGGTCGGGATCTTTTTCCCGAAGCTCCTTTTCCTTTTTGGGTATATACTGCTTAACGGGAGAGGTTTTCTCTATGGTATTGCCTAATACCTCTCCCTCCCATTTGTCTTTGCCGTCCACAAGCTTTACGGTTTTTTCGTTTAACAGGATCTCTTCCTTTTCGGAGGGCTTTTTTCCCTCCTCCGCCAAGCGCTTGAGCTCGTTGCCCGCAATGCCTTGAGTGTCGCCGCCTAAGTATACGGCGGGATCCGCCGCCTTGCTTTTTACGTCGTAGGGGTTGATGGCGTCGATAAGCTCCTCGGGATTTTCAAAGGTCTCCTCCGCCTTAAGCTGGCGGTCGATGAGCTTGCGCTGCTGAGTGTCATATTCGGGCTGCCTTGCAGGTTTTTTGGGCTTGAAGCTGAAAACGGGTGCGTCCTCCTCGGTCTCCTCCCGCTTTTCCGTCTGCTCCTCGGCTTTTACTGCCTCGGATACGGGTTTTTCCTCTGTCTGCGAGGCAAAGGCCGAGCTGTCCGCCTTTTCTTCATAGCTCTCCTCGGCTTCCTCGTCTACCTTTACGGCGATTTTCTCTGCGATCCTGTCTATCATTCTGCCCGCAGGCTTTTCCTTGGGACGCTTTGCGTATATCTCGCCGCCCTTGTCCCTGCCTTTTTTGGGCTTGGAGTATACCTCTGCTTCCTCGGTATATTCGCTGCTTTGAGGCTTGGAATAGACGTCTTTGCCTTTAGCCGATTTTTTGTCCGATTTTTGAGATACCTCGGGCTGATAGCCGCCCCGCTCTTTTTTGTCGCTTTTTTCGGCTTTATCGAAAGCGTCCTCGGGTCGGCTCTGCTCCCACCTGTGTTCCTTTACGGGAGAGGGCTTTTCCGATTTCTGCGCCTTATATTCGTCGTAGTCCTTTTTGGGCTTTTTTGGCCTTGAGGGCGTTGACGTTTTATCCTTTTCCTTGAGTGCCTCCGCTTCCTTTAAAGCAGCGGAAAGCTCGTCCTCGCCGATAATCGAGGTAACGGAGAGATCCTTTTTGGGAGCGGACTTTGCTTCCCGAGCCTTGGGCTCGGAGGGCTCCCCGCTTTTCATCGCTTTTTTTGCGTCTATTTCGGCGAGAATATCATCAAGGGAAAAATTATCTGCCATATTTACTCCTTTCAATAAGGCTTTTTGAAGCTTTTGCGGGGCTTGTGCCGCCTTTTCTGCCGCAATTTGGAATGTGCTCCTATTTTCTTCTGTATTTTACTGCCTCGTAGATCAGTATTCCTGCGCTGACAGAGGCGTTCAATGAATTTACGTGACCGTACATATCGATGGACAGCACCTGATCGCAGGTCTCTCTCACAAGGCGGCTCAGACCGCAGCCCTCAGAGCCTATAACCAAGCAGCAGCCCCCGTCCAGCTTCGCCTGATAAAAGGGCGTGCCGTCCGCCTCCGCACCGTATACCCAAATATTGTGCTTTTTCAGCTCCTCTAAGGTCTTGGCAAGGCTGTCCACCCTTGCCACCCTGATCCAGCTGGCCGCTCCTGCGGAGGTTTTGTAAACGGTAGAGGTGAGAGTGGCGCTGCGTCGCTTGGTGATGATAACTCCGTCCGCTCCCGCAGCCTCCGCCGTTCTGATGATCGCACCTAAATTGTGGGGATCCTGTATTCCGTCGGCGGCGATTATAAAGGGAGAATGTCCCTTTTCCTCCGCCCCCTGCAAAATTTCTTCAACGGTGGAGTAGTCTGCGGCAGCCATGACCGCCAAAACTCCCCCGTGCTTAGCGCCCGCCGCCTTATCCTCGGCGGGGATAAGGGAGGAAAGCTTTTCCTCCGCCGTTTCCTTCACCACAATGCCCTTTTCCTTGGCAAGCCCGAAGATCTTGCCCATTCCCCCTGCGTTTTTCGCCGTATATACGACGTCGATATTGCTTCCCGCACGGAGAGCCTCGGTAACGGCATTTTTGCCGTAGATCACCTGAACGTCGGCTTGCTGGCCGAGATCTTCAAATTTCTTTTTATCCATTTTTCCCTTTAACTGCTTTATATAATATTCGGTCTGGTGTAATCGGGTCTTTTGGGCGTATTCCTGTTAGGCGCAGCCCTGTTGGGAGCGGGTCTGCTTGAGGGCTGCTTTTTGATAAGATTTCCTCTTACGGCTCCCCTGATCACATCGCCTAACTTTCCGTCGCTTACGGAAATGCCCAGAACACAGGCGTTGTCCCATTCTATGTAACGGGAAAGAACCGTCTGCCGATCTGCGTCCGCTAAGATCACAACGGGTATTTTCGCCCCTATTTCGTCGCTTCTTATCAATCGGTAAAAGGCGATAAAATCGGTGGTGTTGCCGCTGACATAGTAAACTATCACCTCGGGCTTTTTGTCCGAGTGTAAATTTATCATTGCGGAATCATAGTTGGTGGTGGCGTTGGTGCTGTAATCCCTGTTGGCGAAATGTCTCCACGCCACGTTTATGTTGTCGAGAGTATTGCTTACTAAAAGTATATTAGTCATAATAAATCCTTTCAAGGCAGATCAGCTGCAATACATGACCTTGTTGCAGCCCTGGGATCTGGAAAGTCCCATTCCTCTGTCGGCGTTTAACAGCATATCGTCTATGTAGTAGCCTTGTTCGTTTGCGTAGGAAATGCCCGCCGTCACGAAGATCTGCGGCTCGCCTGCCGCCTCGCACATCTGGGATACCGTTTCCTCGAACAGCTTTTCCACCTCTCCGTGCTCCCGCACCGAGGGGAGAAAGCCCACGATTATATTGCCGTTGAGCCCGAACAATGCGCCCTCCTGCTCAAGCTTGTTTTGCAGCGCATATACCGACATCTGTATCTGAAGGGGCGTGGGCGGATTTGCGGCGAAGCTGTAGGCGTTTAAGCCCATGGAAAAGTAAACGCCGTCGGTCTTTTTTGCCATAAGCCGCTCCAGCTTCACATCAAAGCATTGCTTTTTGAATAATCCCGTAATGGGATCCTTAAGGCCCAATGCGGTGAAATAGGCGTCTTCAATGCGCTCGCAGAAGTCCTCCATGTTAAAGGGGAGCTTTATTTCGTCCAAGGGCTTTTTGGGCAGCTTTACCTCCTTTTTTTCCGCACCGAAGAAAACGAGGTCGGGGCAGCCGCTAAGCTTAGATACGGCGGCCGCAGCCGAAATATTGCTTTCGCTGTCGGTATTCACCATTATCAGCTCGGGGCGTTCCTTTTTCATAAGATCCTCAGCCTCGATCCTTCCGGCGGCGCCGAAGACCCTGTAGCGGCTTTCAAAGTTGAGCACCTCTCCGATTATCGAAGGGGCGGCGGAGTTTTCGTCAATCAGCATAAGCTTTCGCATAGAGTTTTCTCCTGTATCCGATTTAAATCATTATCCTATATAGTATAACACATATTATGATTTACTGCAACATTTTTCACATAATTTTTCCAAAAACTCAAAAAAATTACAAGCTTATCCG
>JAMPBF010000048.1 GCA_023666805.1 Bacillota bacterium | reverse complement strand
CAAAGCCCAAAAAACGGCGTCAGCTTGGCGGAAAACCGACCAACGGGAGGTTTTTTGACAAGCTGAGCCGCAGCAGGCTGTTGCCTGCTGCGGCTTATGTAGCTTTATCATTCCTCTTCCCAGTTATGCCAAACGTTCTGAACGTCGTCGTTATCGTCCAGCGCCTCCAGCAAAAGGTTCATCTTCTTAAGATGCTCCTCGTCCGTAAGAGTAACATAGGTGGAGGGCACCTGCTCCGCCTCGGCGGAAAGCACCTTGTAGCCCATCTTGGCAAGGTTTTCCCCAACCTCGGAAACGGAATTGGGGTCGGTGCTGATCTCGACGCAGCCATCTTCAAAGGAAAAGTCGTCGCCGCCTGCCTCCAAAATATCCTCCATTGCCTTGTCCTCGTCAATGTCGCCGTCCTCGTTGTCCAAAACCACAATGCCCTTTAAGCTGAACATAAAGCTTACGCAGCCCGATGTGCCCAAATTGCCGCCGAACTTGTCAAAGTAATGGCGTATCTCGCCCGCCGTACGGTTGCGGTTATCGGTAAGGCATTCCACAATAACAGCCACTCCGTTAGGACCGTAGCCCTCGTATACGCAGTTTTCGTAGTTGTTCTTGTCGCCCTCGCCCGCCGCCTTTTTTATAAGGCGGTCAATGTTGTCGTTGGGGATATTGTTGGCTTTTGCCTTTGTAATAAGCGCCGCAAGCTTGGAATTGCTGGCGGGATCGGCTCCGTGCTCCTTGATGCAGACTATGATCTCGCGGCTGATCTTGGTAAAGATCTTGGCTCTTGCGCCGTCCTTTTCACCCTTTTTTCTCTTAATGGTACTCCATTTGGAATGTCCTGACATAATTTTACTCCTTTTTTATATTGATATAATTTTAATATTATTGCCTAATTGTCATTGATTGGCTTGAAAGCCCTCACCCAAAACCTCTCCTGCGTCTGTTATTATGATAAACGCCTTGGGGTCGATCTCCTTGACCTTGCGCTTTATCTTGGCGTATTCGCTCTTGTGAACTGCGCAGCAGATAACGTGCTTGTCCTGCTTCGAGTATGCGCCTGTACCGTCCAGCCAAGTAAGGCCTCTGTCCAAGGAAGTCATAACGTACTCGGAGATCTCCTCGTATTTATCGCTGAATATAAGCAGCATTTTGCCCTCAAAGCTGCCGTACAGGATAAGATCCAAGACCTTGCTGGAAATAAATATGGCGATCAGCGCATACAAGCCCGCCTCAAAGGACTTGAACACGATCATTGAAGCGCCTATGATAACGGCGTCCGTTCCGAGCATTGCAGCGCCTACGCTGATATGAGGAAATTTTTTGTTGATGATCTTGTTGATTATATCGGTGCCTCCGGTGGTTGATTCTCTGATATAAACCACACCCAAGCCGATCCCGAATAAAACTCCTGCGCAAACGGAAGCCAGCATTTTGTCGCCGTTTTCGTAGATCGGCGCCCAAGCAAGACCGTAGTCTGTCGCAAAGGTGACCACCGCTACCGAGATCAGGGTCTTTACCATCATCTTTTTGCCTAAGAAGATGAAACCGATTATAATAAGAGGTATATTAATGATACCGTACAGTATACCTATGTTCATACCGCCGGTTGCGGCGTTGATAAGGGTAGAAATACCCGCCACCCCTCCCGGGGCAATATCGTTGGGTGCGGAGAAGCAGTGCAGCCCCGCCGAATATATTATGCCGCCCACAACGATCAGGAGAATATCAACGACCCAGCGCCCAAGCTCCTTGCGTATCTCTTGGGGGGACTTTTTGGTCTTTTCCTTTTTTTCACTGATTTTCTTTGTATTTTTCATTCCATACTACCTCGAACAGTTCATAAGCTCTGGCGTAATCGCCGATCAAGAATAAGTATCCGAAAAGCGCCTCCAACCCCGTAGCTCGGTGATAGTCTTTGGGATTTGAGGACTTGGGTACGGAGATGCCGTCGGCGTTTCTGCCTCGGCGAAGAATATCCGCCTCCTCCTCGGAAAGCATCGGCTCTAAAATATCCACAGCCTCCGACTGAAAGGATGCTCTCACCAGCTCCACCGACCTGCTGTGCAGTTTGCCCGAGGGGGCGTTTCCGTTCTCCAAAAGGCTGCGCCTTACCAGTATTTCCCAAGCGCAGTCCCCGTAGAACGCAAGAGCGGGCGGGCTGTAGCCTCTTGCCTCTTCTTTTGTAAGTGTCTTCATTTTCACCCTTAACTTTTTGTAAAATTTAAGCAAATTATTCCGAATTGTTATTTATCTGTAATTAACTTTTTGTAAAATTAAAGTAAAATATTCCGAATTGTATTTGCTTGCGGTCAACCTTTGTATATTGCCCTATCTCACATAGTCAAATTCAAAATCGTAAATGGAAACGGTGTCCCCTTCCTGAACGCCCTGCTTTTCCAGCTCGTCGATGATCCCGCTGGAGCGCAGGACCCTCTGCAAATACTGGATACTCTCGTAATCCTCCATGTTCACGGCGGACAGGATAGGCAGCAAAAACTCTCCCGTTACCTCATAAACGCCCTCGTCAAGCATTTCCACCTTGAAGGTGTGTTTTTCCCGTTCGATCGCCTCCAGATCCGCCTGTGAAAGAGGCTCGGGCTCGTATTTAAGCATTGGCGGCAGCGTGTCTAACTTGGCTGCCACAGCCTCCGTAAGCTCTTTAGTGCCCATTGTGGTAGCGGCGGAGATCACAAAGCAGGGAACCCCCTTTTCCTCAACAAACGCCTTAAAATCGGCAATTTGCTCCTCCGACGCCATATCCGACTTGTTGGCGGCAACGATTTGCGGTCTTAAAGCCAGCTCCTCCGAGAAATTGGCAAGCTCCGCATTTATCTTGTCAAAGTCCTCCTTGGGATCTCTGTCCTCGCTTCCCGACACGTCCACAACGTGCACTATGAGCCGACAGCGCTCGACGTGCCGAAGGAATGCGTGTCCCAAGCCGACGCCCTCGCTTGCCCCCTCGATAAGTCCGGGAATATCCGCCATTACAAAGGATTTTTCCCCGACCCGCACAACGCCGAGAACAGGCGACAGGGTAGTGAAGTGATAATTGGCGATCTCGGGCTTTGCAGCGCTGACAACGCTTATAAGGCTGGATTTCCCCACATTGGGAAAGCCCACCAGTCCCACGTCCGCCAACAGCTTTAACTCCAGAGTGACCTCTAATTTTTCTCCCGGGTAGCCGGGCTTTGCAAAGCGGGGTATCTGCCTTGTGGGGGTGGCAAAGTTCATATTGCCCTTTCCCCCCGAGCCGCCCTTGGCTATAACGATCGGCTCGTCCCCCGAAATATCCGCAATTATCCTGCCCGTTTCTGCGTCCTTTATAACGGTACCTCTCGGAACGTCGATCACCAGATCGGGGGCGGATTTGCCGCTGCACCGCTTTCCCCTGCCGTTTTCGCCGTTTTGCGCATTGTATTTTCTCTTATACCTAAAGTCGATAAGAGTGGAAAGGTTATCGTTGGCTTTAAACAGGATAGAGCCGCCTCTGCCGCCGTCTCCGCCGTCGGGACCGCCCGCCGCCACGTATTTTTCACGGTAAAAGCTTACAGCGCCGTTTCCGCCGTTGCCCGCCTTAAGTGAAATTTTTACTATATCTACAAACATTTTTACGCCCTTCCGTCCCTTTGCCTTTATTATGCGCAAAATTTAGCGGCTATACCGTTTTCAAAATTAAAAGGACGGAATTTCTCCCGCCCTCAAAACTATCATCAGTCAGCGTAAACGCTTACCTTTTTGCGATCCTTGTCAAGGCGCTCGAATTTTACCTTACCGTCAATCGTTGCGAAAAGCGTATCGTCGGAACCCTTCTTAACGTTGTTGCCGGGGTGGATCTTTGTGCCTCTCTGTCTTACAAGAATATTGCCTGCAAGAACGAACTGTCCGTCGGAGCGCTTAACGCCGAGTCTCTTGGATTCGCTGTCTCTGCCGTTCTTGGTGGAACCCATACCTTTTTTATGAGCGAAGAACTGTAAATTTAATTTCAACATGATGATCAATCCTTTCCAAATATTATTCAATGTTTTTCTCAACAATTTTAATGCCGCCGTATTCTTCGGAAAGCATTTTTAAATGATTTTCCAAGGAAAATATCAAAGCGCGGGCATCAACGTCTTTTTGCGGATCATTAAGTCTCAAGCCGACTTTATTTTCTTGTATTTTAACATTAAAGTCGCCTTCAAAAAAATCGGTTATTGTATTAACAACCAACATTACCGCCGAACTTACTCCTGCGCAGACAATATCCTGTCCGTATCGCCCGCCGGCGTGTCCGGAAATAATAAACCCGCAAAACATAGCTTTTTTACGGTAAAAAACTGCCTTAACCATTATGCCTTGATAGATTCGATCTTAACTTGGCTGTAGGGCTGTCTGTGACCCATAGCTCTCTTGGAGCTCTTCTTGGGCTTATAGGTGAAAACGTTGATTTTCTTGCCCTTGCCGTTCTTTAAAAGGGAAGCGGTAACGCTTGCGCCGTCAACGTAGGGTGCGCCTACAACTGCGCCGTCGTCCTTGCCCACCATTACTACCTTGTCGAAATTAACCTCGCCGCTTTCAACTCCGAGCTTCTCAACGAAAATCACGTCGCCCTCGGATACACGGTACTGTTTTCCGCCGGTTTCAATTACTGCGTACATAAATTATTACCTTCTTTCTTATACTCGCTGTGCTTAGGAGATTGAGGCTGAAAGCCTCAATCTCCGCCCAAACGCTTTTCGGACAAGGTCCGAAATTTTTTGCTTCGCAAAAAAACGCTTATTGGGCACGTGCTGCTCCTACGAAAAGCAGGTGAAAGCAAACTGCCCAAAATCGGGTTCAAATATCGGCTTAAAGCACTTGAGGCTGAAAGCCTCAATCTCCGCCCAAACGCTTTTCGGACAAGGTCCGAAATTTTTTGCTTCGCAAAAAAACGCTTATTGGGCACGTGCTGCTCCTACGAAAAGCAGGTGAAAGCAAGTCACCCAAAATTGGGTTCAAATATCGGCTTAAAGCACTGTTTGCTCCTGTGGGGGAAGTACCCCTATTCCCGAAGGGAAAAGGCGGTGCAGTTTTACCTGTAAAAGAATTTGTAAAATTACACACTTAAAAAAGCCCTACACAAGCGGCTTAATTATTTTACCACATTATGATCCGTATGTCAAGCCTTTTTGTGATTTTTTCTTAAAATCAGGCATAAATCGTCCGCAGATCCGATAAGGCTTGGATTTAACCGTCACAGGGTGATATAAACCACCTCGTAATCATAGGGTGAAAGGTGGATCCTGCCGTGCTCTCTCAATTCCTTCCTCACTACCCGATACCTTTGGCAGCTGCCTATCGAATCATGGAGCATAAAGGTTTTCGCCTTGTGGGATTTGTTAAGGTAAATCACGGCGGCAACGCCCTTTTCCTTGTCCTCCCGCCTGAAAATACAGGTTTCGGAGGTGACCTCGATAAATTTAACGGTGCCTTTTGCAAAAGCCTCGCAGCCCTTGCGGATCCTGCCCAGCTCCTCCGCATAGGAGATAATGCTTTCGTCCTCCCGTCCCCAAGGATAGGTGCGGCGGTTGAAGGGATCCTTGTAGCCCTCCTGTCCCGCCTCGTCGCCGTAGTAAATGCAGGGCACGCCGGGAAGGAAGTACTGCAAAACCATAGCGCACTTAAGCAGGGCAACTCCGTACACATACTGCTGATCCGACAGGCAGTTTGAAGCCTGCCAGCTTCTGTCGTTGCTTCCTATATCCTTGCCCGCCAGCCTTGTAATGGCTCTCTCGGTGTCGTGAGTGGAGAGGAAATTCATCAAAATATCCACGCAGGGCTTGGGATAATGCTCCACAATGGTCATTATTCCGTCAATAAAAGGCTTGGGATCGGCATATTTGATGTAATTAAGTATACATTCCTTAAAAGGATAGTTCATAACGCTGTCAAGCTGTTTTCCCGTTAGATAGCGCCTGCGGACGCCGTAGCTCTCCTTATTTGAAGCGTCCTCCCACACCTCGCCGTAGATGACCTTGTCCTCTCCCATTTTCTTAACGGCGATTCTGAGGTTGTCTATAAATTCATCGGGCAGCTCGTCGGCAACGTCCAAGCGCCAGCCGGAAGCTCCGGCGTCGATCCATTTCTGAAGAATACCCTTGTCGCCGCAAATATACTCGGTATAGTGAGGGTTGTTTTCGTTTACATTGGGCAGGGAGGTAAAGCCCCACCAGCTTTCGTAAACGTTCGGGTATTTTATAAAGCTGTACCAGTCCCGGTAAGGGCTTTCGGGATCTCGGTAAGCGCCGCTGTGCTCTCCGTACCTGCCGTTTTTGTTGAAGTAGACCGAATCTGCGCCGGTATGGCTGAACACGCCGTCAAGAATAATCCCTATGCCGTATTCCTTCGCCTTTGCGCAAAGCTCCCTGAAATCCTGCTCGGTGCCCATGACAGGGTCGATCCTCTCATAGCAGGCGGTATTGTAGCGGTGATTTTCGTGGGCCTCAAAGATGGGATTAAGATAAATACAGCTTACCCCCAATTTTTGCAGATAGGGCAGCTTTTCCCGAATACCCTTTAAATTGCCGCCGAAATAGTCGCTGTTGGTGACGACGCCCCGATTGTCGGGCTGCCATACGGGCATTTCGTACCAATCGGTATGCAGTTGTCTGTCGGTGGGAATGACCGCCTCGTTTTCAGGGTCGGTATAAGCGGCGAAACGGTCGGGGAAGATCTGATACATTATCCCGCCCTTAAGCCATTCTGGGGTGGTCATGCCTTTTTCGTACACCGTCAGCTGAAAAAGCTCTCCTGCCTCAAAGCCGCCCAAGGAAGCGTCGAAACGCTTGATATAGCGGCGGGCGTTTTCGTTTATCAGAGTGAAATAATAATGGTGCAGCCCCGTATCCTGAGGGGTGTATACCCCCGAGTAAACATTGAATTTCTCCCCGTCCTTTGCCTGCTCTCCCTGATTTTGCAGATTGATGTATTTTTCCTTATATCCCGGGCGGAACATTATCAGAAGACATTCCGAAAAATGACAGTCCAAGGGCAGATTAAGGGTGAAGGTTATGGGCGTCTCCCTTTCCACCGCTCCAAAGGGCGTTTTGTAATATGAGTCAAAACAGTCGTAAATAGGTCGTTTCATAAGCCTGCTCCTCCAAGCGTTGATAAATCATCGTATTCATTAAAACATCACCGCACAAAGCCTAAATCTTTATGCGGTGGTGAATTATTGTTCGTTATTAAACAAGATTCCAAATTTCGCGGGCATAGTCCATAACTGCGCGGTCGGCGGAGAAGATTCCTGCGCCTGCAATATTCATAAGCGACATTCTGTTCCAGCCTATTACGTCCTTGTACGCCTCGGAAGCTTTAAGCTGTGCTGTGCGGTAGCTGTCGAAGTCCTCAAACGCCATGTACTGGTCGGTGAAGCGGAGCGCATTGGCGACCTCGTCGAACTTAGCGCCGTTAATTCCGTTGTACATTCTGTTGATAGCGGCATTGATACGCTGATCGCTGTTGAAGATGTTTTCGGGACTGTATCCGCTCTTCCTCATATCCACCTCGTTGGAGCTCATGCCGAAGATAAAGATATTGTCCTTGCCCACCTGATCGCATATTTCCACGTTTGCGCCGTCATAAGTACCCATGGTGACCGCACCGTTGAGCATGAGCTTCATATTGCCCGTGCCCGAAGCCTCGGTTCCCGCAAGGGAGATCTGCTCGGAAATTTCACTGGCAGGCATCAGGATCTCCGACAGGGTCACGCGGTAGTCTTCAAGGAAAATAACGCTCAGCTTCTCGCTGATTTTGGGATTTTGCCTGATTTCTTCGCCAAGGCACCAGATCATCTTAATGATCTGCTTAGCCATATAATAGCCGGGAGCGGCCTTGGAAGCGAAAATATAAGTTTTGGGAACAAAATCCGCATCGGGATCGTTAAGCAGGTAAGCGTAATCCGTAAGAATATTGAGCACATTCAGCTGCTGACGCTTGTATTCGTGCAAGCGCTTTACCTGAACGTCAAAAATGCTGTCCACATTAAGCTTTCTGCCGGTAGTCCTTTCAACAAATCCGGCAAATCTGACCTTATTGTCATGCTTGATCTCAGCCAGCTTCTTCAAAACGCCTTCGTCGTTCTTGAACATTCTGAAATGCTCGAGCTCTGCGCCGTTTTTCTTGAAGCCGTCGCCGATACACTCGGAGAGCAGGTCGGTAAGCCCCTTGTTCGACTGCAAAAGCCACCTTCTGTATGCGATACCGTTGGTAACGTTCTTAAACTTAACGGGCTTATCGTCAAATTCGTCCTTAAACACGCTTTCCTTGATTATCTCGCTGTGAAGCTTGGAAACGCCGTTTACGGAGTGGCAGGCATCAACGCAAAGGTTAGCCATTTTGACCTGATTGTTGCTTACTATAGACATTCTCGCAACTCTTGCCTCGTCACCCAAACGGTTTCTGAGACCCTCGCAGTAGCGGCGGTTGATCTCGCAGATAATGGTATAGATGCGGGGAAGAATATTGCGCAGCATATTTTCGTCCCACTTCTCCAGTGCTTCCGCCATAACGGTGTGGTTGGTGTAAGCAAAGGTGTTGGTAACGATATGCCAAGCCTTAGCCCAGCTGTAGCCGCATTCGTCGAGCATGATCCTCATCAGCTCGGGAATAGCCAAGGTGGGGTGCGTATCGTTTACGTGAATGGCAACCTTTTCGTGGAGATTATCCAGCGTGCCGTAAATATTCATGTGGCGCATTACAATATCGCCGATAGATGCGGCGCACATAAAGTACTGCTGACGGAGTCGCAGCGCCTTTCCCTCAAGGTGGTTGTCGTTGGGGTAAAGCACCTTTGTGAGTGAGTGAGCGATGTTGCTTGCACCCAAGGCAGCGTCGTAGTTGCCCTTGTTGAAGGCGCTCATATCAAAGCTCATGCCTTCTGCGCTCCACAGACGAAGCTTGGACACGCCCTCGCTGTCGTAGCCGCTTACGTACATATCGTAAGGCACTGCATTAACTGTAGTGTAGTTTACATGATTTACCGAGTGATAGTTATCGGCCCAGCTCTCTTGGATCTCGCCGTCAAAGTGCACCTGAATAGCCTGATCGGGCACGGAAGCAAGCCAAACCTCGCCGCCGGGAAGCCAGTTATCGGGAAGCTCCGTCTGCCAGCCGTCCATGATCTTCTGCTTGAAAATACCGTATTCGTACAAAATAGAGTAGCCCGTAGCGGGAAGCGCACAGGTAGCAAGACCGTCCAAGTAGCAGGCGGCAAGACGTCCCAAGCCGCCGTTGCCCAAACCGGCGTCGGGCTCCTCATCGTAGATCCTGTCGATTTTAACGTCAAAGGCTTCCTTGACAGCCTTTTCAGCCTCTTCGTTCATTCCCAAGTTATATAAATTGGTTTTGAGGGAGCGTCCCATAAGGAACTCCATGGAGATATAGTAAACCTGTTTCTTGCCTTGGGAGTTGTTTTTGGTCATAAACTTATGACGCTTTTCTTTAAGGTGGTGCACCACGATTTTGGAAAGTGCCTTATAAATTTGCTTGTTGGTGGCTTCCTTGGGGGAGGTTCTGAAGTCAAACTCCAAAATTCCCTTTAATTGCTGAATAATTTCTTCAGAAGTATATGGTGATGTCATAGCGTTCCTTCCTTGCTTCTTTATAATGTTTGGGATAATTCCCTTAAAATAGCATAATGCTCCTTAAATTATACCGCAAAAGCGTTAAAATATCAAGTTGTTGCTTATGCGATGATCAAATTTAGTTATCAGTAGACGAAAAACACAAAAAATTGTCAAAATTTTTGGTTAATTCCTACATAATATCAACAAAACATTGCAGTCGGCATTAGATTTTGAATTTGGAGATCATACCCGACAGCATATCCGCCTGTCCGCTGAGCTCCTCGCTGGAAGCGGCGGTTGCCTGTGCGGTTTCCGAGGTATTGCCCACAATGTCGGAGATGTGCTGAAGTCTCTCGGAAATGATGTCCATGTGCTCTCTTTCTTCCTTGGTGGCGTCGGAGATCTGCACGATCTTTTCGTCGGCGTCGATGGTGTCTTTAACAGCCTCTGCCAATGATTGGGCAGTGGTGTCCGCCAAGGAAGCGCCGCCCGAAATTGCGGAGGAGGTTTGCTGCAAAAGCTGCGAGGTGCGCTTTGCTGCGTCTGCGGATTTGTTCGCCAACATTCTTACTTCGTCTGCAACAACGGCAAAGCCCTTGCCTGCCGATCCTGCTCTTGCCGCCTCAACGGAAGCGTTAAGAGCGATAATGTTGGTCTGGAATGCAATATCGTCAATGGTTTTAACGATCTTTGTGGTTTCGTTGGACATTTGGGAAATTTCGTTCATAGCCTTAAGCAGCTTTTCCATTTCTACGCTGGACTGCTCGATTTTGGACTTGGCATTGCCTGCCAGCTGGCTTGCCGTTGCGGTAGCCTCGTCGGTCTGCCTTGCTTTTTCGGTTATTTCGTTTACCTCGTTCTCCAAATTTTGCAGCTCGCTTGTCTGATCCGAAACGCCGTTGGCAAGGTTGGTGGAGGCTTCCGCCACCTGCGTTGCGCCTAAGTCTACCTGAGAGGACGCCGTGCCTATTTGCTCGAAGGTGGTTCTCATTGAATTAAGGATATTGACCATGGATTCCTTAATGGGCGCATAGTCGCCCGCATATTCGTCCTCGACCGTGATCGAAAAGTCGCCGTGAGCCATTTTATTCAGCGTGTTAGCTATATTCTCAATGTACTGCTTGGTGCACTGAGAGGAGGTGGTGAAATTCTTGCATAGCTTTCCTATGTCGTCGTTGCCATTGTAGTCGAAGGTAACGGACAAGTCTCCGTTTGCGATCTTCGCCGCATCTGCCGCCATCTTTTTAAGAGGCCTTACGCCGATCTTTGTAACGGCGTAAATTATCATATTGTCCGCCACGGCCGTGATCACAAGAATAATCAAGCAGGCGATAACTATGCCGTAAGTGGAGCTTAAAATATCTTTTTCGGGGAATATGTAGCCCAAATACCAGTCGGCGGTGGTAAGCTTTCTAAAGGCAAAATACTTTTGCTCTCCGTCCCAGTCGGTGTTTTTGTCGAAGTACGTGGTCAATGTGGAGACCTGAGGAATGACCTTTGCATAATCGCCCTGAGCCTTGTCGTAGTAGGAAAACCATGCGCTGCCGTATTCAATGCGGGGAGCATAGTCCGGGTTGTCTCCGTGTACCATAAAGCTGCCGTTGTCGTCTATCATTACGGGATAGCCGTTTTCGCTGAGCTCCATTTCCTGAACGAGATACATGATCACGTCAAGAGTGATGTCGCAGCCGAATACTCCCGTAAACCGTCCGTTGCTGATAATAGGTGCGGAGGCGGTGATGATCATTGCTCCCGTTGCGGTATCCATGTAAGGCGCAGTGAAATATACTTTATTTTTTTTCTTTGCGTTCTGATACCAGTCTCTTGTTCTCGGGTCAAAATCGGCCGGCAGCGTAGAGGTATCGGTAACAGCCATGAAAAGCTCTCCGTTGGCTTCATAAGCGGTGTAGCAGTCCAAAAGCGAGTCGTTGATCTCCATAACGCTGTCTATAAAGTCGTCGTTTTTGGAGAAATCGCCCGTGTATTCCACCAGCTTTGCGGCGGCGTTTGCTTGGCTTAAAGCAAATTGCCCCTGCTGTTCAAGCCATTGATTTACCTTTTCCGTATACACCGCCAAGGATTGCTTTGCGGTAGAGGCGGTTCCCTCGTATTCCCTTGAATAAAGGCTGAAATAACCGATGGTAACGATGATTAAAAGCGATACCGTGATTGTGATCATGACCGTAGTGATAATTGATTTGATAAGACCCATGGAGTGTTTTGCATTAGCCATATCGGACCTCCCGAAATATTTTCGTAAAATTTGTCAGATTTTTGAAAAATTATGAGATTTACCACATTATATTTTAATCCATTTTCCTTTTTTTTTCAATAGAATTGTGCAATTTTTGTCAGATTATAAAAAATTCCGAAAGAAATTTGTCAATATTGCTATAAATCCTTTATAGCAGTATATTCTTAAATCATCAAAGTACGGCTATAGCAAATGCCAAGCTGAGATTTTTATTATCACCGTCCCATTATTTTCTGACGGCGGCTGTAAAAAATAAAGGTTGATTTAAAGCGGAAAAAATGGTAGAATAAAAATAGCCTGCGGACTAAAAAATACAAGGAGATAAGCGCTATGAACATAGGGATTTTGGGAGCCGGAAATATTGCGAGAAAAATGGCGGAAACGGTCAGCCGTATGGAAAACGCCGATTTATACGGCATCGCCTCCAGGAGCTTTGATAAAGCGAAGGCTTTTGCGGAGGAATTTAATATCCCCAATTGCTTCGGCAGCTATGAAGAGCTTGCAAAGGACGGCAATGTGGATCTTGTTTATATAGCAACGCCTCATTCAAGGCATTACGAGGACTGTATGCTCTGCCTTGAAAACCGCAGGAACGTGCTTTGCGAAAAAGCCTTTACCGTAAACGCAAAACAGGCGGACGAGGTTTTGAACTATGCCCGGCGCCGGGGCCTTTTTATCTCGGAAGCGATGTGGACAAGATTTATGCCCATGAGATCCGTTTTGGACGGTATTGTCGGATCGGGCGAAATAGGTGAGATCTCCGCCTTGACCGCAAATTTGGGCTATGAGCTAAGCCATGTCGAAAGGCTGCAAAAGCCCGAGCTTGCAGGCGGGGCGCTGCTGGATCTGGGAGTTTACACGATAAATTTTGCACTTATGGCGTTTGGAAATAATATATCCGATATAAGATCCTCCTGTGTAAAAAACGGTTACGGCGTCGATAAAACCAACAGCATTATAATCACCTTTGCGGACGGCAAAACGGCGCTCCTGCACAGCAATGCCGCCGCCGCAACGGACAGGCTGGGCATAATTTACGGCACTGAGGGAAGGATCGAGTTTTATAACATAAACAACTGCGAGGGCATCAAGGTAATACCCGCCGAAGGCGCAGTTACCGAATACAAGACCCCGGCTCAAATAACCGGCTACGAGTACGAGGTGGAAGCGTCCTTGAAGGCTATCGGCGAAGGAAAAACCGAAACCCCCTTCATGCCCCACAGCGAAACGCTGAGGGTAATGGAAATAATGGATTCCCTGAGAAAGGAATGGGGCGTTAAATACCCGTTTGAATAATTTTACCTTGCAAAACGGCATAATAAATGATATAATTATATACGATCCATACTGTTTATTGGCGGTGATTTAAAAATGAACGATACAAATCCTATACCTCTGTTTAAATTTCCCGACGGCAATTATACGAAATCATACAAAGACAACGAAATGGTTGATATAACGGAATATTTCGGCGGTAAAATATTGGTGGAGCCGAAATATTACGGTCAAGGGCTTCCGGGAGCGGAAAACGGCTGCAAGCTGCGCCTGTTGACGGCGCAAAGGCTGGAGACTGCGCTGCAAGGGCTTCCCGAAAAGCTTACCTTTAAGGTATACGACAGCTATCGTACCGTAGAAACGCAGCAGGCTCTTTACGACAGCTATTACGGTATCTTAAAAAGCGCCCATAATGATTGGAGCGAAGAGCGGCTGGAGGAGGAGACCAAAAAGTTCGTATCAAAGCCCTCCTTAGACGAAGAAAACCCCTCCGTCCACAACACGGGGGGCGCCGTCGACCTGACCCTTTACGATAAGGAGAAGGGCAGGGAATTAAACATGGGCACCGAATTTGACGATTTTTCCCCCAAAGCCAACACCCGTTACTTTGAGGAGAGCGCAGACCTGCCCCGTTCGGAGGAGATCCGCAGCAACCGCCGCCTTTTATATTGGTGCATGATAAATGCGGGCTTTACCAATCTTCCCACCGAGTGGTGGCACTATGACTACGGCGACGGCTTTTGGAGCTTTTATACGGGAAAACCCGCAATTTTTAAGGGAATAATAAAGGGAGAGAAAAAATGAAAAAACAAAAACTCAGCGAGAGAATGAAAAATATCCGTTCCCTCACCATACTTTTTTTCATAGTGACGGCAGTGATATGGATAGCCCTGCTTCTTGTGAAAATGTACTTTTTCGAGTTCAGCCCCGAGGCTCTTTTTGACGACATTGTGTCAAATATCTTGGGAATACTGCCTCCCATAATCATTTTCAACTTTGTTTATGAGTATTACACCCAAAAATACGAATCCGACGAGATTTCCGAAAAAATTGCCGATACCATAATGGGGCGCTCCGATATAATGAGCCGCTTTAAGGACGAACAAAAGATAGATTTTATCGGCAGCACCATAAACACCATGGTAAGCCCCGAGGCGGCGGAAATGACCAATGCGGTCATTTATCCCTATATCACCAACAGCTATAACATCAGGACTTATTTCAAGTATTCCATAATCCTGCGGGATTACGAGACGCACCCCTTGTTTCCCAAGGACAGATACATGAAGGTGTACGAAAATTTTAAGTTTACAAAAAAATATATCAACGACGACAATCTCCCCCAAGACTTTCATGTGGGCTTTATCACCGCCAATCACGAGCTGGACACCGCTCTCAGAAATCAAAACTATATTTTTCAGGAAAACCTGTCGATAGACGATAAGGAGCTTCAACAGCTTTTGGCAATGTCCGAAGAGGAATGTAAAAAAATAGTGATGGAGGAAATGCAGCTTTCGGTATACATAGACGACTTAAAGGCGGAAATGACCGACATCACCTTCACAGCCGCAGGGATCGATATGGCGTTTCACTCCGAGCATGTCAACAAGCTCCTCAAAAAATTCGAGCCCGGCGTAAATATGGGCAAGTACGACTATAAAACCGAGCACTCGGTGGAGATCAGCTTTGCCATGGCTCAGATCAAGGGTCACAGCGAATTTCTCGTATCTATCAACGAGCCTACCTACTCCCCCATTATCCAGCTTTCCTATCCCGAAAGCTCCATGTCGATAAGGGCTTATTCCTTCCTGAACGACGGCGACGAATCCTCGGTGGAAAAAGCCACTCACAACGTGGGTACCTATGAGTTTTGCATACAGAACAAATGGATCTATCCCGTAGGCGGCGTTGTATTTGTAATAGACGATCTGAAGAGTTGAAAATAGGGCTGTAAAAGGCGATACGCCGATTACAGCCCTCAGCTTGTCGAAAAACCTCCCTGCGGTCGGTTTTCCGCCAAGCTGACGCCGCA
>JAMPBF010000047.1 GCA_023666805.1 Bacillota bacterium | reverse complement strand
GCTTATGTCCGGCAATTCTGCCGGATACCCCCAGCTTTTTGTTGTATTTGTATCTTCCGAAGCGGGAAAGGTCGTAGCGCTTTGCGTCAAAGAAAAGTGCGTTCAAGTGATTTTGTGCCGAATCCACCGTCGGAGGCTCGCCGGGGCGAAGCTTCTTGTAAACCTCCAAAAGCGCCTCCTCGGTGTTTTTGGTGGTGTCCTTTTCGTTGATCGTGGCACGGATCCTCTCGTCGTCGCCGAACATATCGATAATATCGTCGTCGGTTCCCTTGCCCAAAGCGCGGATAAGGGTGGTGGCGGGGATCTTGCGGTTTTTATCTATGCGGACATAGAAAATGTCGTTGCTGTCCATTTCGTATTCCAGCCATGCGCCCCTGTTGGGGATAACGGTGGATTTGAACAGCTTCTTGCCCGTTTTGTCGTAATCGAAGCCATAGTATACACCCGGAGAACGCACCAACTGTGAAACGATAACTCTTTCCGCACCGTTGATCACAAATGTGCCGCTGTCCGTCATCAGGGGAAAATCGCCCATAAAGACGGTGTTCTCGGTAATTTCGCCTGTTTCCTCGTTTTTAAGACGCGCCAGCACGCGCAGAGGGGCGGCGTAGGTCACATCGCGCTCCTTGCATTCGCTGATCGTGTACTTAGGCTGATCGTCGATCTTGTAATCCACAAAGCTCAGGGTAAATCTTCCGTTGGAGTCGGTAATGGTGGAAACATCGTTAAATACCTCCCGTATTCCCTCGTCCAAAAACCATTGGTAAGAATTTTTCTGAACCTCGATAAGATTTGGCATCTCCAAAACATCTTCGATTTTAGAAAAGCTCTTTCTGGTGTTTCTGCCTAAATGCACTTCCTTGACATTGACCATTGGCTCAATCACTCCTTAGTTCAACACTGATGCTGAATTTCAGCGGTTTCCGACATATTTTTTTACCCTGCGAAAACCTCTGAAAAACATACATATCCATTATGATACAGTATATTAGTATACTCCAAATTTTTCCGATTGTCAAGCATTTTTTTGAAAATTTTCCAAAATCGGGAAAAAAGAAAATTCGGCTTTGCTATCGCATTTATGAGATTTTCGGCGAAAATTTCGGTGAAAATAATTTTTTCTCCGAAAACAATTTGTGATTTTGTCCATATTTTTGCTTGTTTTGACGGCTTTTTTCTATATTGCCGACTGCGGGCAAAATGCAGAATTTGTTTCAAGTCTATTGTTTTTGTTGATTTTTTTTGTTATAATACATTTGACGAAAATAAAAGATAAAAGAAAAAACGGAGCTATAGCCGAACAGTGGAGCTGTTTCGGGCAGACGGAAGGAAAGAGTAAAATATGGAATTATTGTTAATGGCTGCGTCCTTTGTAGGCGGTCTTGCCATGTTCCTTTACGGAATGAAGGTAATGGGGGCGGGACTTGAGAGGCTTTCGGGCGGCAAGCTGGAACGCATTTTGGAACGGCTTACCAGCAACAAGCTTAAGGGAGTGCTGCTGGGTCTGATCGTTACTGCGGTGTTGCAGTGCTCGTCGGCTACCACCGTTATGGTGGTGGGCTTTGTCAACTCGGGGATCATGCAGCTCAGTCAGGCTACGGGCGTTATAATGGGCGCAAACATAGGCACTACCGTCACCGCATGGCTTTTGTCCTTAAGCGGGATAGGCGGCAGCGGTTTTCTTCAGATGCTCAATCCCTCGTTTTTTGCACCGATTTTTGCTATCATTGCGGTTTTTATCCTCTCCTCCAAGAAGAAGGGGAGAAAAAACGATATAGCGACTATCATGATAGGCTTTGCGCTGCTGATGATAGGCATGGACGCTATGAAATCCGCTATCGAGCCTTTGGCGGACAATCCCGAATTTTCGGGGCTGATGACAATGTTCTCCAATCCAGTTTTGGGCGTTATCTGCGGCGCAGTGGTCACTGCGGTCATGCAAAGCTCCTCAGCCTCGGTGGGCATTTTGCAGGCTGTTTCCTCCACGGGCACCCTGACCTTCGGCGGCGCTATCCCGATCATAATGGGGCAGAATATCGGCGCTTGCGTGCCTGCTCTTATTTCCAGTGCGGGAACTACCAAAAACGGCAAGCGGGCGGCGATGATACATCTTTACTTTAACGTGATCGGCACTATTTTGTTTTTGATCGTATATTATGTGCTGAATAAGATCTTCAGCTTTTCCTTCGACAGCGCTCCCATTTCACCCGTCAGCATTGCGGTGGTGCATACGGTGTTCAACACTGCGGCGGTAGTGGTGATGCTGCCGTTCTCAAAGCTTTTGGAGAAGCTGGCTCGTCTCACTATCCGAGACGGCAAGACTACCGACGAAAACTACGGACTTTTGGACGAACGCTTTCTCTCCACCCCCTCCTTTGCGATTGACCAGTGCCACACTCTTTCCGTAAAAATGGCTGCTCTGACCCAATCCACCTTGGCTGACGCTGTTAATATGCTTTCCGCCTACGATCCCATGGAGGGCGAGGAGATCATAGCCAACGAGAACAGGGTAGACGAATTTGAAGATAAAATAGGCACTTACCTTGTAAAGCTCAACTCCAAGGATATTTCCGACAAGGACAGTAAGGAAATTTCCCTTTTGCTGCACTGTATCGGGGACATTGAGCGTATCTCCGACCATGCGGTGAATATTTTGGAGGCTGCCCAAGAAATGTACACAAAGGGACTTTTCTTTTCCGACAAGGCGAAGGAAGAGCTGAGGATCTACATAGCTGCGATCATGGAGATCGTGGACATGGCTTTCTCCGCCTTTGAAAACGAGGACGTGGACAGGGCAAAAACGGTAGAGCCGTTGGAGGAGGTTATCGACAATCTTCGCAACGAATTGAAAAAGCACCACATAAAGAGGCTGCGCAAGGGGAAATGCACCATCGAAACGGGCTTTGTTTTGCAGGATCTGCTGACAAACTTCGAGAGGATCGCCGACCATTGCTCCAACATTGCGGTTTGCCTGATACAGATACAAGAGGACAGCTTTGAAACTCACGAGTACATCAACGAGCTGAAAAAGACCGAGGACTCCTTCTTCTTGGAGAAGTTTACCGCTTTTTCGGAAAAGTATGCGCTGCCTAAGAAGGTTAAGGAATGAAATGTTGGTCTTGGCAGACGGCTTATGTTGATGCGCATTTCAGATTGTGATTTCTTTTGTTAGTGCGCATTTTAATTTATGTTTGTTTATTCCCGAAACGGGAATCGTGCTTGCGCTTTCAGCGCAAGAATTAAGAGGGAACCAAAAGAACCAAGGTTCTTTAGGTTCCCTCTTAATAATCTCCCTCCTTATTTCCTTTCAAATGGGTGAAATACGTATCAATAAAACGCACGAACGCATAAAGCTGCTGTGCATAATAAAAATGAAGCTTTTGCCGAAATTTTACCAGCCTTGGTCTTCTTTCTTAAGCCGTCTTGAAAGAACAATCTCACCAATCAGCAGAAGAGAAACGGCAATGCTGATAAAGGTATAACCGTCTATCCACATAGACATACCGTAAGCCATTGCCGTAACCGCCAAAGCCGCACAAATCACCGTGCTTATACGGGTGGCTCTGCCAAGGCTTTTATTGGCGGAAAGGGCATAAGGGACGGCAAAGAAAAGAAGTATAACATTGCAGATCACCGTAAGGGGGGCGGCTAAATTCAGCATGCCCCACTGAAATCCGCTGAAGTAGGAGGACTGGGTCTTGAAGGAAATGTTCGGTCCTCCGCCGCTTTGTACAACGGGCATTCCGAAGGGGATAAGCATAAGGATCAAGGCGGCAGCGGGAAAAATTATCAGGAGTATTCTTTTTTTCATACCGTCCACCTCGCAAATCACTTGAGCCTGAATACTATCGGCTAAAAACGAGCGATCCCTCATATTATAAATCCACAATCAATCTTATAATTCCGCCCTCTTAATTATCTCCATGCACATTCTTCCGTTATGGTAGGGGCACTTCCAAGGGTCAACCTCGTTTTTCGACTTGTTGAACTCGCCCTGCTCGCTGACCTCGCTGTACCATTCACCGCCCTCTCTGGGGTCTACGATATTGTTTTTTACGTACAGCCAAAGAGCCTCGGCTATAAGCTTGTACATCTTGTCGCCGTAGCGCTGCCAGCCGTTGTAAAAGCCCACTATGCCCTCCGCCTGTACCCACCAAATACGGGTCTTGTTGATCTCGGTCTTGTCCCGCTCGTTGTTAAGAGCGCCGTTTTGGAAGGCTATGCTTGCAATGTTGGCAACAATCGCCTTGTTCATGGCGGAGATCTTTTCGGTAATTGCCTTATCCTTGATCATGTCGCAGGCTCTGTCAAGAAGCCATGTAGCCTCTATATCGTGACCGTAGGAATGAATATCGCCGATAACCTCCATGTTCTTATTGAAAAATACAAGAAGCTTGGAGTTTTCCTTGTCGTAAATTTTGTCGTAAGTCAAATTCAGCTGGAATTTCAGCCTTTCCAGCACCTTTTGGTCATGAGATACTCTGTAAAGCTCGGTATAAGCCTCTATAAGGTGAAGGACGGTGTTCATGGTCTTGTCCGCCATTAAGCCGTTTTCGGAGAGGGCGTCGTTGGGCACGGGCTTAAAGTCGATGCTTTGGGCTTCAAGATATGCCACATCGTCAACGCACTTGGTCTCTACGGTGTCAAAAACCTCCATTGCCAGATCCAATGCCGCCCTGTCGCCGCTTGCGTCGTAGTAGCTTGACATGGCATAGATGAAAAAGGCTTGGCAGTAGGTGTGCTTCATGGGATCGTTCACCGTGCCGTCGGCGTTCATCATCCAGTATACGCCGCCGTTTTCTCTGTCCACACAGTGCTTGCTTAAAAACTCGAAGCAGTGCTTTGCCTTTTCAAGGCAATCCCTTCTCTTTAGGGTAAGATAGCAGTTGGAATAGAACCAAAGTATGCGGGAGTGAAGGATAACGCCCTTGGGAGCGTCCTTGTTCACCTTTAAGCCTACGCTGTCCATTTCACCGTAAAAGCCGCCCCGTTCATTGTCGCAAAGGTCGTTCCAAAAAGGAATAATGTGATTTTCAAGCTCGCTTTGAATTTCATCTCTAAACATTTCACTGTCCCCCTTATGTCAAAAAATTTTGTTCATAACAAGTCCCGTGGTAAGCTTGGGATAAAAATAGGTCGATTTTTGCGGCATTTTGTCGCCCGCCGCCGCTACGTCTCTGATCTCCTCGACCCTTGTGGGATTTAACAGGAAGCAGCAGTTTGCCCTTTGCTGATCCACCGCCTCGATAGCCTCTTGAGCGCTTCTGGTATAGGTAAGGTTTATCTGCTTTGCCATATTTTCCTTATCGATCCCGAAGATCCGTTCCAAAACAAGAGTATGTAAAACGCTTACGTCCAGCTGTTTTAACGCCTTGCAGCCGTGGGGCAGCAGACTGTCCATCGCCTCGATATTTTTAAGGGTCAAAAGGGTGTAGTTGTTATTGCCCACAAACAGCACGAATGCCTTTTTGCCCTCGGCGTAAGCCTTGGCTAAGCCCTCCTCGCCCTTTTCCCTGTTCAGATAGGGCGTTATGTCAAAATATTCCCGGCATTTTTCACAGACCTCGTCGTAATTAAAACCGGGCAGATCCCTTACGATCCTGTGGGTGGGGAACACCACAAGACCGCTGTTTTCCATATTTACAAGCATCATGGTGACATACTCGCTGCTGCCGATCTCCTCAAGGTTATTTTCCGCATATTCCTTATAATTAAGGGCGGTTTCGTAGCGGTGATGACCGTCGGCGATATACAGCTTTTTATCTGCGAATTTTTCTTGCAGGCTCTCGACAAATACGGGGTCGGTGACGATCCACATTCTGTGGGTCACATTGCCGCCGTCGGTGAACTCGGCGTCGGGCTTGCCCTGCGAAGCCTTGTCTACAAGGGAAAAAGCGCTGCCGTCCTCGTCCATATACAAGGAATATATTTGGCTGAAATTACAGCCGGTGGTTTTCATCAGGTTGAATCTGTCGGTTTTGGCTTTGGATAAGGTTTCCTCATGGGGGAGGATAACGCCCTTGTCAAAGGGCTCTAATTTTACCAAGGACACAAAGCCCTTGACCTTATGGGACTGTCCGTAGGCGGAAAATTCCATTTCATAGATATAGATACCCTCTTTTTCGTCCTTTTTGAGTATCTCCTCGTTAAGCCAGCTGCGAAGGGTGCTTGCCGCTTCCCGATAGGGGGTCGGGTCATCGCTGCCGCCGAGAACGGGAAGCTCCAGTCTGATAATATTATAGGGATTTCTTGCAGCAAGCGCTTCCCTTTCCCCGCCGTTTACAATATCGTAGGGAGGGCAGCAAAGACTGCCTGTCTCTCCTGCCTTTTCGGTGTAGCGAAGTCCCTTGAAGGGTCTGATCTCTGCCATATTGCGTCCTTTCCTTTACTGTTTTTTCGCATTCTCAAAAATTAATCGTCCTTGCCGCAGCACTTTTTATATTTCTTTCCGCTTCCGCAGGGGCAAGGATCGTTTCTTCCCACCTTTTTGCCGTTGGCGCCCTTGGGAGCGGGTGCGGCTTTTTCGGCGGGATTGTCGGAGGGCTTCAGCACCTGCTCCCGCTGAGGCATTTCCTTGGGAGGCTCTCCCTGTACCTCAATGCGCACCTTGACGGTGAGCAGCATTCTGATAGTGTCCTCTCGGATCGCCGCGATCATTTCGTCAAACATTGCGAAGCCTTCAAAGCGGTATTCCACAACGGGATCCCGCTGACCCATGGAACGCAGGTATATTCCCTTTTTCAGCTCGTCCATAGCGTCGATGTGGTTCATCCACTTTGTGTCAACATTTTTCAGCAGCACCACCCGCTCCAGCTCGCGCATAATGTTGGGGGTGATTTCTTTTTCCTTCGCTTCGTAAAGGTCGCTGATACGCTTTTGCAAAAATTCGGTAATATCCTTTTTGTCTAAATCGTCCCGCTCCTTCTTGGTGTAGCGCAGATCCTCGGGAGTGGTGATGACGCCCATTAAGCTGTCCCTAAGTCCCTCGATGTTCCAATCCTCCGGCAGATCTCCCTGGCAGAACTGGTTGACGGTCTCGTCGATGTAGTCCCTCATCATGGACTTGATGCTGCCGCTTACGTCCTCGCCGTTCAGCACCTTTCCTCTCTGCGAGTAAATGGTCTCTCTCTGCTGCGACATAACGTCGTCGAAATCCAGTACGTTTTTGCGGATAGAGAAGTTTCTTCCCTCGATCTTTCTTTGGGAGGACTCGATGGTTTTGGTGAGCAGCTTGTTTTCAATGGGCATATCCTCTTCCACGCCCAAGGTCTCCATCATGGACTGGATCCTTTCACCGCCGAAAATTCTCATCAGATCGTCCTCAAGGGAAATAAAGAAGCAGCTTTCGCCGGGGTCGCCCTGACGGCCTGCGCGTCCTCTCAGCTGGTTGTCGATACGTCTCGATTCGTGGCGCTCCGTACCCAAGATGTACAAGCCGCCTGCGTTTCTTACCTCCTCCGCCTCGGGGGCTATTTCTTCCTTGAATTTATCGTTCAGCTCCTTAAAGAGCTTTCTGGCGTTTAAAATTTCCTCGTTGTCGGTATCGGAAAAGCCCGTTGCCTCGGCTATAAGCTCCTCGGGAATCTCCATTTTGCGCATTTGCGCCTTGGCAAGATACTCGGGGTTGCCGCCGAGCATAATATCCGTACCTCTGCCCGCCATGTTGGTGGCAATGGTAACGGCACCCTTTTTGCCTGCCTGTGCAACTATCTCCGCTTCTCGCTCGTGGTTCTTTGCGTTCAATACCTCGTGCTTAATGCCCGTGCGCTTTAAAAGCTTGGACAGATGCTCGGATTTTTCTATGGAGATAGTGCCGACCAGTACGGGCTGTCCCTTTTCGTGACAAGCCTTGATCTGCTCGATGACTGCGCTGAATTTACCGTTTTCGGTTTTGTAGACCTGATCCTGATGATCGTCTCTGATCACGGGCTTATTGGTGGGCACTTCGATAACGTCTAAGCTGTAAATACCTCTAAATTCCTGCTCCTCGGTCATGGCGGTACCCGTCATGCCCGATAATTTATCGTAAAGGCGGAAGAAGTTCTGGAAGGTAATGGTGGCAAGGGTCTTGCTCTCGTTTCTTACCTTTACGCCCTCCTTTGCCTCGATCGCTTGGTGGAGACCCTCGTTAAAGCGTCTGCCGAACATAAGTCTGCCAGTAAATTCGTCAACGATGACGATCTCGCCGTCCTTGACAACATAATCCACATCAAGGTGCATGATGCCGTTTGCCTTGATGGCTTGGTTAATGTGGTGCAAAAGGGTAAGGTTGTCGGGATCCATAAGGTTTTCCACCGCAAACGCCTTTTCCGCCTTTTTTACGCCGGCGGGCAGGAGAGTTGCGGTTTTAGCCTTTTCGTCTATCAAATAATCGCCGTCGTACTCGTCCTCGTTTTCCTTGGAGTCGGTCTCAACCATTTTGAACGCCTTTAAGGTCTTGGCAAATCTGTCCGCCTTTTCGTAAAGGTCGGTGGATTTATCGCCCGCTCCCGAAATAATAAGGGGGGTTCTGGCTTCGTCTATCAAAATGGAGTCAACCTCGTCCACAATGGCGAAATTATGCTCCCGCTGCACCAAGTCCTCTTTTCTGACAACCATGTTGTCACGGAGGTAATCGAAACCAAACTCGTTGTTGGTGCCGTAGGTGACGTCGGCGGCATAAGCCTTTCTGCGCTCCGTATTGCTTTTGTCGTGAACGATAAGTCCTACCGTTAAGCCCAAAAAGCGGTGTACTCTGCCTATCTGCTCGCTGTCGCGCTTTGCAAGATAGTCGTTGACGGTAACCACATGAACGCCCTTGCCCGTCAAGGCGTTTAAGTAGGAGGGAAGCGCCGCCACAAAGGTTTTGCCTTCACCTGTCTTCATCTCGGCAATACGTCCCTGATGAAGCACGATACCGCCCAGTATCTGTACGGGGTAGGGCTTTATGGCAATTACCCGCCACATTGCCTCCCTGCACACCGCAAAGGCGTCGGGGAGAATATCGTCAAGGGTCTCACCCTTGGCAAGTCTTTCTTTCAGAACAGAGGTCTGGCTCTGAAGCTCCTTATCGGTCATTGCCGCATACTTCGGCTCCAAATCGAGGGTAGCCTGCTTTTTGCTCTCGATGCGCTTTAACTCCTTTTGAGAGTAGTTGCCGAAAATCATATCCTTTAAGCCCATTATTTTTTTCCTTCCTTTTGCTTTTGAATTTATATAACCCGATATGTTCATGTGGTTTTACTTAATAAACAATAACGATAATTCTCCACTTTAACATTGATACAAATCATTATACACCTATTAAGTTTATTTGTCAATTACAATATTATTTTTACTCTTTGCACAAAAAATTACCTTATATTTTAGGTAAATCTAAATTAAAATCGGCTGAAACCGACAAATTGCACAAAATTCCAAAACAAACTTTTTCTTATTTACCTATACATTATAATTGACAAATTAGTCGAAAAAGTATATAATATTACCATACAAGTTATTCAATGTACTCACCGAAAGGAGCAAGGCAATGGCAATTCTTAATGTTATGGAAGAGCTGGTTAACAATAAAATACAGGAGATGCTTCCCGACACGGACTGCTGTACCTGCGAAAACTGCCTTGACGACGCAAGAGCGTTGGCTTTAAACAAGCTTGCTCCCAAGTATGTGAGCACCACCAAGGGGGAGCTGTTTTCCAAGCTGAACTCGGAAAAGGAAAAGCAGTACACCATTGACTTAAACATAGCGGTGCTGAGCGCATTGGAGTTTGTGTCAAACCACCCCCGTCACGATAAATCGGAGAAGGTTCCTTATCAGGGCAAAAAATAATCAAATCCATCAATAAAGCTGCCGCAGTGAAAAAGCGGCAGCTTTTGTTTTAGAGGTGAGGCGGCATGCTTAGGACGGTAAAAACCGAAAAAGGAGAAATTTCCTACGAATTAAACAGAAAATCCGTAAAAAATATGAACCTGAGAGTAAAAAAGGACGGAACGGTCTCTCTTTCCATACCCTATTTTGTGGCTTATAAGCAGGCTGATGATTTTGTGGCTAAAAATGCGGACTTTATTTTTTCCGCCTTGGAAAAGGTAAGCGCAAAAACCGAAAAAGACCCTTACACCACATTCTATTTGGGCGAAAGGCTGAAAATCGCCGCTCTCACCTCCTCCAAAAAGGGCGGGGAGCTTATAGGCGGCTGCTTGCTGCTTTATCTGCCGAAGGGGTATTCGCAGCAGGAGCTTGACAACGCCTTGCGCTTTTGGCAGAAAAAGCAGGCTGCGGGCGTTTTTAAGGACGCATTGGATAATGCTTACGGCAGATTTGCGGAAAAGGGGCTGAAAATCCCCTACCCCGATTTGACCGTACGCTCCATGACCTCCCGCTGGGGCAGCTGCACTGCGGCAAGGAATAAGGTGACGCTGAATCTTCAGCTGATCGAAAAGCCCTTTGACTGCATCGAATATGTGGCTTGCCACGAGCTGGCTCATTTTTTGGTGCAAAACCACTCGGAAAAATTTTATCGGGTGCTTGATACGGTTTTGCCTCAGCATAGAGAAATAAAGAGGGCTTTAAACAAACAGCAATGACCTTTATGCCGTGAAAGCGGCACAAACGAAAGCGGAAAATAGGGGCGGTGCTTGTCTCGTCCACCGTACAGGTTAATAATTTGCTGCAACATGGAATTTTCGGCAGACTGAGAAACCTCCCGAAAACCATAAAATTTTCCCTGCTTTATAGACAAACTGAAGCCCTGCCAAATCGGCAGGGCTTCATGTTTTTTATTTGCTTATCGGCAATTAAGCGCCGGTTCCGTTGTTGATGTCGTTGATTCTCTTCATAACATCGCTTCCTTCGCTGAAGTTAGCGTCTCTCCAGGAAGTGAAGGTTGCGGGGTTGCCGTCGTTGTCAAGACCGTCGTTATAAGGAATTTCGATCAAGCCGTCTACGGGGTTCTTAGCGCTCTGAGTATCAACTACGTCCTCGCCCAAGCCTGTTTTGAAGTCAAATACGGGCACTAAGGGAGAGTTGGGTCCCTGAAGCTCGTCAAGGAAGTCGAGAAGCTCTTCGCTGTGACCTACATAGTTGGTCATAAGCTGCTCATGGCTGATCTCGCTTAATCTGTCGGAGATCTCGGTGTCGGAAGCAATCGCAGCGGAGCAGAGATTCCATGCAGCATAGCCGCTGGTGTTCTGAGAACCGGAGCAAAGCATCCAAGGGTCAAGCTTCATGCCGTGGTAATACTGATCTGCCTCGGGATCCTTGGGATAAGGTACGCAGAATATATCGCCGTCCTCCCACTCGTAGGTCTTAATGGAGGTCTGGAAGCTGTCCTTAACCGCATTGCCCAAGTCGTTCCAGAATAATTCGTCGCCGATTACCCAGCCTTGGTAGTTAAGGGACCATGCCTCGGTTTCATGTCTGGGGAAACGGTAGTTCTGCTTAGCCAAGGTTGAAATAACGGTATTTACGCATCTTTCGATGTTAGGGTCGTTAACGTTGCTCTGGAGCTTGCCGTCTACGATGTCGATAATGGGAACGCCGGTGGTGCAGACAAAGCTTGCGGCAACATTGTAGCCGTCGATGCAGTATTTCTCGTTATCGGGATCGCTGAACTTGGAGCACAGATCAAGGAAGGTGTTCCAATCCCACTTGCCCTGCTTATACAGCTCGTAGGGATCGTCAATGCCGGCTTCCTTTACTACGCTCTTTCTGTACCACAGAATGTAGTTAAGGTTGACGGAGGTAACGGGGCAGTAATTCTTGCCGTTCCACTCTACCATCTTCATTGCGTCTCTTGTGTGATCCCAAAGAGAGGTGCTGAAGTCGATATAATCGTCTACGGGCTCAAAGAGGTTCTTCCATACCGTGAAGGGGTAGTTTGCAAGCTCAAACTGGAATATATCGGGAGAGTCGCCTGCCTGTACAGCCTTGGTAAGCTGTGTATATCTGTCGGCGTAAGCCACGCTCTGATACTTGAAAATGCTGTTTGCCTGATTGCCGTAGGATTCGTCTCCTGCCTCGGGAATACCGTAAACAGCCTTGAAAAGCTCGGTAGAAGCCTGAGTTTCGTCGATAGGCCACCAACCCAAATATTTTATCTTCTTATCAACTGTCATATTTTCGTTGATGGTGCCGGCAATAGCTGCCTTGTAGCGGTCTACTACAGTGGTCTCGATAAACTCCTGCAAAGGTACGAAGTCGGCGTTGGTGGTAATGATCTCCTCTGTCTGAGCGGATTCGTTGCAGGCGGTCAGAGACAAAACCATGGATAAGGTTAAAACTGAAGATACTGCGATTTTAATCTTTCTATTCATCCTTATGACCATTCCTTTCTTAATTTTAATAAAGCTCCGGCAAATGAAAAAATTTAAGGTAAAACGTTTTCACGAGCCGTTAAAAAATATAGGCGAGGCAACTGTATTTCAAAACAATTATTGAAAAGCAACTATCTTTGCCTAAATTCCGCAATTAAATTTTAACATTTTTTTTTGAAACTGTCAACTGAAAATCAATAAAATTTCGGGACTGTTTTTTGTATACAATTAACTAAATTTTGCTTAAATTAAGTTTTAGACCCTGATTTTTTAGTTTTTTACGAATTTAGCTAAATTATACCTTGCTTTTATTTTATTTAAAACGAAAAGCGCAGCGATATAGTGCCGATTCCGATTTAAAGGCTTTTTTGAAAATTTCAGCAGATTGTTTTCATAGAAAATACCACTTGATTTATTCACATGTATCTGCTATAATACTTTAAGATAGTTAATTTATTGTCAGGCAATAGGCGCAATTAAAAAAATAACCGAAATTTAGGGGCGGACAAAGCTCCGAGAAAGGGACAGAACGATGTATAAGATCTTAAAAAAGCGTCAGCTTAACGAAAACGTAGTGCTGATGGACATTGACGCACCTTATGTTGCAAAAAAGGCAAAGGCGGGAAACTTTATTATTCTGCGCATTGACGAGCACGGCGAGAGAATACCGCTTACCGTTGCCGATTACGACAGAGAAAAGGGCGTCGTTACCATTATTTTCCAGATAGTGGGAGCTACCACGATGCTGCTTTCTACCCTTAACGAAGGCGATTATCTTTTGGATTTCGCAGGACCTTTGGGCAAGGCTACTGAGCTGGAGGGCTATAAAAAGGCGTGCGTTATCGGCGGCGGCGTTGGCTGCGCCATAGCGTACCCGTCCGCAAAGGCACTGTTTCAGGCAGGCACTGAGGTAGATGTTATCGCAGGCTTCCGAAGCAAGGACATCGTTATTTTGGAGGAGGAATTTAAGGCTGTCAGCAATAACCTTTACGTGACCACCGACGACGGAACCTACGGAGAAAAGGGCTTTGTCACCGATAAGCTGAAATCGCTCATCGATGCGGGGAACAAATACGACTTGGTGCTTGCCATCGGTCCCGTTCCCATGATGAAGTTTGTTTGCAGGACTACCGAGCCTTACGGGATCAAGACCCTGGTTTCCCTGAACCCGATCATGATCGACGGCACGGGAATGTGCGGCGGCTGTCGGGTCAATGTGGGCGGCGAGATTAAATTTGCCTGCGTTGACGGCCCCGATTTCGACGGTCATCAGGTCAACTTTGACGAGCTTATGAAGCGTAATTCCACATATAAAGAGGCGGAGGCGCACGACAAGGAGCACTGCCGTCTGTACAAGGGGGTACAAAACAATGGCTAATATGAGTTTAAAAAAGGTACAAATGCCCGAGCAAGACCCTAATGTCAGAAATAAAAACTTCTTGGAGGTTTCCACGGGCTACACCGAGGAAATGGCCAAGGAGGAAGCCACCCGCTGCTTAAACTGCAAAAATTCTCCCTGCGTTAAGGGCTGCCCCGTAAACGTGCATATACCCGAGTTTATAGCCAAGGTGGCAGAGGGCGAGTTTGAAGAGGCGTACAGGATCATAACCTCCACCAACGGGCTTCCCGCCGTATGCGGACGCGTGTGTCCTCAGGAAAGCCAGTGCGAGGGCAAATGTGTAAGAGGGATCAAGGGTGAGCCTGTGGGGATCGGCAGGCTGGAGCGCTTCTGCGCCGACTACCACATGAAGAACAGCACCGAAAAGCCCGAAAAGCCCAAGACCAACGGTAAAAAGGTGGCGGTCATCGGTGCGGGTCCTTCGGGTCTTACCTGTGCGGGCGACCTGGCAAAGAAGGGCTACGAGGTCACGATCTTTGAAGCCTTCCACACCGCAGGCGGCGTTTTGGTGTACGGTATACCCGAGTTCAGACTTCCCAAGGCTATCGTCCGCAAGGAGGTCCAAAACTTAGAGGATCTGGGCGTGGATATTGAGACCAATATGATAATCGGCAAAACTCTTTCCGTGGACGAGCTGTTTGAAATGGGCTATAAGGCGGTATTCATCGGCTCGGGCGCAGGTCTCCCCTCCTTTATGGGAATAGAGGGCGAGGAATTGATAGGCGTTTACTCCGCCAACGAATACTTAACGCGTACAAATCTTATGAAGGCTTATTTGGAGGATTACGACACCCCCATTATCCAAAGCAAGGCTGTAGCTGTTGTCGGCGGCGGCAACGTGGCGATGGATGCCGCAAGATGCGCCAAGAGATTGGGAGCCGAGACGGTTTATATCGTTTACAGACGAGGCTTGGAGGAAATGCCTGCCCGTAAGGAGGAGGTTCACCATGCCATGGAGGAGGGCATTATTTTCAAAAATCTTAACAATCCCGTTAAGATCTTGGGCGACGAAAACGGCAGAGTAAAGGCTGTGGAGTGCGTTGAAATGGAGCTTGGCGAGCCCGACGAAAGCGGCAGAAGACGTCCTATCGAAAAGAAGGGCAGCAACTTCGAGCTTCCCGTGGATACGGTAATAATGTCTATCGGCACTTCGCCCAACCCTCTTATCAGAAGCACCACCAAGGGCTTGGACACCAACAAAAGAGGCTGTCTGATCGTTAACGAGGAGACCATGCAGACTACAAGAGAGGGCGTTTACGCAGGCGGCGACGCCGTTAC
This sequence comes from Bacillota bacterium, assembly GCA_023666805.1. Taxonomy (GTDB): domain Bacteria; phylum Bacillota; class Clostridia; order Oscillospirales; family Ruminococcaceae; genus Ruminiclostridium_E. The sequence goes on along the minus strand of JAMPBF010000047.1, from coordinate 348 downwards.
CGGAGCTGCCACCGTTATTTTGGCAATGGGTGCGGGAAAGCAGGCGGCGCAGTCTATTGACGAATATCTTTCGTAGGAGCTTTTGGCTTTAGCAGAGGCTTTGGCGCTTTCAGCGCCGGGAATTGCAAAAACTGTTATATTTTTTAAGGTACTCTCTTTTATGTGCTGTGCATAAAAGAGAGTACCTTATTTAAATCGGTATTGATTCAATTCAAGCTATCCTGTAATACTAATTTCTGTTTAAAATATAGACTTCGTCTATATCCAGCTTGTCGAAAAAGCCTAATGCAGAAAAAAATTATTATTGTGTACGGCGGGAGGGTCAAGACCCTCCCCTACGAAATGCAT
>JAMPBF010000046.1 GCA_023666805.1 Bacillota bacterium | reverse complement strand
TCACACTCGCTTGTCCTTGTCAAGTCTTTTTTGGGTTTTTCTTGAGACTTTTTTTCGGTCTTTTTTTGAGTGCTTGATTATTATATCACTCATAATCGCAATTGTCAATAGTTTTTTTCAAAAAAAATCCAAAAATTCGTTTTTCGCCGATTTATTCAGAAATTAACCCATCAACTGACGAAATGTGGTAAATTTATCCATATTGTTACCCGTGATGTCTGTCCAGCTGCTTACGCTGTTTTCGCTTCATAAGATAGTCCGTCTTTTCGTCAAAAATTAACAGCCGCTGAGCGATCAGCGGCTGTCAAGATCATTTAATTACTTCTTCTTTTTAAGAATAACGGAGTAAGCCTGTGCACCGGCTCCTACAAGGAGAGCGCCGCCGCCGATAGCGGCAAACATTCCGATATGGCTGTCTACGCCTGTATTCATAGGCTTGTCACCCAAAGGAACTTCCTCGTCAATGAAAATCAAATCGTTTCTGGGAACTTCTTCCTCGATAACTATGGTTGTAACGGTAGTAACCTCTTCCTCGTCTTCAACGGCAGGAGTGGTAGTTACCTCCTCTTCATCAACAACTGTAGGGGTCGTGGTTGTAACTTCTTCATCATCGACAACAGTAGGAGTTGTAGTGGTAACTTCCTCGTCATCAACAACTGTAGGAGTTGTAGTTGTTTCCTCTGCCTCTGTAGTGGTTACAACAGGTTCTGTGGTCGTCACAACAGGCTCCGTGGTAGTTACGGGAGGCTCTGTGGTTGTTACAACAGGCTCCGTAGTGGTTACAGGAGGCTCTGTTGTCGTCACAACAGGTTCTGTAGTAGTAGTTACGGGAGGCTCTGTGGTCGTTACAACAGGCTCCGTGGTAGTTACAGGAGGCTCTGTGGTCGTTACAACAGGCTCCGTGGTAGTTACAGGAGGTTCTGTAGTTGTTACAACAGGCTCTGTAGTAGTTACAGGAGGCTCTGTAGTTGTTTCTTCGGTTTCAGGTTCAGTGGTAGTTTCTTCGGTCTCGGGTTCTGTAGTTGTTTCTTCGGTTTCAGGTTCAGTGGTAGTTTCTTCGGTCTCGGGTTCGGTAGTAGTTTCCTCTGTTTCAGGCTCGGTTGTGGTCTCTTCGGTCTCGGGCTCGGTGGTAGTTTCCTCTTCCACAGCTTCAAAATATGCACTGTAGCCGTAATTCAGGAAATTATAAGGAGCCATATGAACTTCGCCGTTTTGTATATTGAGCTCGGGAGCATATACCGCACCGCACATTGTGGAATCAATGCGTACCTTTGCATCGGGAGCAACAACCGTTCCTCTGAAGCCGTCGCCCAAAGCAACCGTGGTCGTTTCGGGGCTGCCTCCGATAAAGTTAAACACGATACGGGAAGAAGTGTTTATATCCCAATCGCCTACCTGATGTTCGGTATTTAAGGTGAAATAATTGGTTTCGTCTTCTTTAAGGTATACATTAACAAGCAGCGAATACTCGGGGTTGTTCTTTAAGAACTTAATCTTTTCAACAATTTCCCTTGCGTCCTCGGAACCGGGAGCGATTCCGCCGTCTACTCTGTAGTAGAATGCATTCTCGCCCACTGCGTTAATGTTCTTAAGCTCCTCGGAGGCGGTCTTGATGTTGCTTAAAAGCTCGTTTACCTCCATCTCGGAGCCGGAATATTCGATGAACTCATTGGTATTGTTAGCAACGATCTGTCCGTTGTATGAATATCTGCCGTCGTTTTCCTTTACCACATCTTTGTAAATATCGCTGCCAACATAGAGCTTCTTGTTGGTGCTGAACATTTCTCCGGCAACCTGAAGCGTGTCGGAAATAACACACTTGGAAACCTGAGACTCGTCTACGGGACCGAAAGGCATGCCTTCGTCCACGGGCACGAGATCCGCCGCCGTCTTTATCTCGATCTCCTCGGGGAAATCCAACTTGTGAACAACGACCGTTTCTCCGTGATACTTGGCGGGCACGTTGATAACAAATCTCTTTGTTCCCGCCTTATCGAATTTTACGGCGATAACGTCCTTCTGTATTATTCCCTCAGCGCTTTGATATGTAACGTCGATACGCTCTCCGTTGCAGTAAACGCCGAAGCAATAGTACTTATTCTCGTCCTGTTCAAACTTCTCGTCGGTAGTCACCTTGAAGTCGATGGTGCGATCCTTATAATTAATAATGTTGTTAACATCATAATTGCGCATCAGATTTAAATTTTTGGTGGCAAAATTGGTCTCAAAGTGAGAAGAGTTGGAAATATTTTCGGCAACCACGCCGTATCCCCTCAATGCTCCCAATGCGCTCTCGATTGCGTCAGAGGTGGCGCTGTTAGCGCTTGCTGCAACAATCAGACTGGTTACAGCCATAGACACGGCGGTAGTTGCGGAAACAATTTTTGTTGCCGTCATTCCCCGCAGTCTTTTCATTCTCTGATAGCCGTTCATAATATACCCCTTTCCCATTTGCGCCCTGCGGCACACCTGCTTAAGTTGTTTTTTATGTTTACATGCCTTTTTCTTTTGTTGTTTACACAGTTTACGCTTGTATATGTTTTATCTCTGTTTATTTGTTTATTGTACGCTTGTTTTGACCTTTGACAAGCCATTGTCTCAAGCAAGCCGTTTTTTGAATGATAGGAATTTAACAATCCCTTTGCAGCGTACACCTACTGTTATTTTGTACCTGTAGTGTAACACTTTCAAGTTACATATCGGTTACATTTGCCAATTTTTAAAGGGCTTTTTTCAAAAAAATATTTTTTCTACGTTTTTAACAAAATTTTATCATGTTTTTTTACATTTTTATTATCACTTGCCAGTATTTGCAAGAAAATAAAAATTTTATTCCAAATTCTGTTGCAAAAATTTTCTTTTTATGCTATACTATGCCCGTTAAAGTGAAACTTGGCTGCAATCGCCAATATTTTATGTAGCAGAATAAGCATATCCGATCACATAACTGCCTATAAATATATTCGTGCATACCAAAACGCTTTAGCTTTAAGCAAGTCTATTTCGGCATGATCCGACGACCAAGCGCAGACTGCACACCCACGCATAAATGCATACGAAAAGAGGAGTAAAAATGACTTACGAAGAAATTTTCAAACAGGTAAAGAAAAACTTTGAAAAGACAAACGCCAAAAATCTTAAGCGCGAATTTGCTTTTCAGTTTAACATCACCGGCGAAGGCGAGGGCATATTCTACGCAGCATTTAAAGACGGCGTTTTGTCCATAGAGCCTTATGATTACAAGGACAGAGACGTAATATTCACAGCCGACGGAAGGACACTTATCGACATTTCGGCAGGCAAAACAGAGCCCATCGACGCTATCGAGCGCGGCAGATTGGCTGTTGAAGGCAACGAGCTTTCCAATCAGCTTATGATGCTTATTCCCGCAGCAAAGAAGTCCGCTGCCAAGAAGACCGACGCAAAGCCCGCCGCTAAGAAGGAAGCCAAGACCGCTCCCAAAAAGGCGGCTCCCAAGAAAGAGACCAAGCCCGCCGCAAAGGCAAGCACACCCAAAGCGGCAGCCAAGCCCGCAGCAGCTAAGCCCGAGGCAAAACCCGCAGCTAAGGTCGAAGCTAAACCCGCTCCCAAGGCCGAAGCAAAGCCTGCGGCAAAAGCGGAGGTCAAAGCCGCTCCCAAGGCAGAGGCAAAGCCCGCTGCAAAGGCAGAAGCTTCAGCGCCCGCAAAGCCCGAAGCCAAGCCCGCCGCTAAGACAGAAGCCAAGAGCGATAAAAAATAAGCTTTCAATATCAAAAAAGACTGCTTTCGGGCAGTCTTTTTCCGTCTTAAGACGGGCTCTCCTCCATATGCTCCACAGCGGAGGGACCCTCCTCCTCTATCACCCGCAAAAGCTCATCGGTATCGCCGGTAAAATCGTAAGAATAAATCACATTGTAGCCGTAAGACGCCACCAAGGGCGAAACCCTCGAGGGCGGATAGCTGTCGTCCACCACACGGTAGTTTGCGGTCCTCGTTCTCACCGAGGCTTCGTTAAAATCATAAATCGAGCTGCCGAAAAGCTCCCTGTCCTCTTCTCTGAAAATCCCGCCGCCTATGAGATAGGTGGACATCAGATCCGCATAATAAATAGGTGCGCCGGAAAGAGTGAGCTTATCCCCGCTTTTGCCCGCCTCCTTTATCATAAACAGCGGGGTGGAGGCGGGATAGGAGGTTATGTTGTGAGTGCCGTGATCCGCCATAACAATAATGGTGGCGTCGTCATAAACCCCCAATCGCTTAAGCCCTTCTATATATTTTTTCGCAATTTCAAGAACGTACTCGGTGGTTTTCACCGGGTCTCCGTCAATGTCAAAGGGAGCATGAACGCCCTTTATATGCTCGACGATAAAATAATTTTGCTCGGTGTCCGCCAAGGAGAGACCGTCGATCCCGCCGTCAAAAGCCTCGTTGGCAAAATCCGCTTTATCGTTTTTCTCCACAAGCGATTCAAGGTCGATATTTTCCACGGGGATAAACCTTTTTAGCGCAAAGGGAGCGGCTCTGAACAGGGACAAGGCGCTTATATCCATTACCGCCCTGCCCTTGCTGCCCAAGCTGCTGAGGGCTGCGGGAGCAAGATTGTCCGCCTTTCCCTCCAGATCGGTCAACACCCAGTTGGCGTCCACAAAAAAGTTCATTTTATAATCGGCGTCGTGAAATCTGCCGTAAAATTCCTCCGCCATTTCACCGTCCCAAGCCTTGCGGTTCCAATCGGCGACTATTCCCGTGGGCTTTTCGGTTATGCCGGAGTAAATCTGCGTCAGGGACTGAAAGGTCGAATCAAAAACGCTGCAGGTATTGGTGTAAAGCGTAAAATCCTCGTAGCCGTCAAAAACCTCCGAATCGCTGTTCAGCAGCTTTTTAACATACATATTGTCGGCAGCGTCAAGAATTATGGTTATAATGTTTTTTCCCGGCGAAACCTTGTACTGCTCCTCACCCGAGAGAGCGTAAACGTCGCCTCTGAAAGCGTCGCCCGAGGAAAAAAGCATCAAAATGACCGCCGATACCGCTTCTATCAGCCCGATAAACAAGGGGATCTTTTTTACCACAGCCGCCCAGACCTTGGGCGCCAGCTTTTCAAGCAAAAAAGGCAAAACCAATACAGCGATCCAAATCACAGCGGTAAGCACCGAAAATTTTGTGTGCTCCTCCCAATGAATTTTGTCGCCGGTTATTGCCGAAAGATTTCTGTTCAAAAACATATACTGTATAAATACAGCCAAATTGATTCCCGCCAAAAAGGATAAATATCCCTTAAGCAGCCTCTCCTTTAAAAAAACGGCGATAAGCCCCAAAACCAAAAATACGGCGGCAAGAGGGATAAGCATATAAAAAATTATGCTTTGATAGGTAAAGGGAAAATCCTCGGCATTATTAATAAAGGAGTCGGTGGGAAGATAGATAAAAAGCGTAAAAACCAGCGCACCTATGCCAAAGGCGGCTGCTTTTAAATTTTTCGGATTAAAATTGTCCTTTATTTTCATTTATATACGTCCTTCGTTTCGTCCTTTCAAAAACTCATTTTAGTATACCACCTGCGGGAAATAAATTCAATATTTTACTTCCAAATTTTTTCCGAGGAGATATTTTTTGTCAAAAAATACTGCAATTTTTTTGGTTTTTGTTAATTTTAAACAAATTTTTGCAAAATTTTTTTTCATTAAATTTCAACAATATATTGCATTTTAACTTGTAGTTAAAGGATTTTTGTGTTATAATCATTTATGTACTGTGAAATATTGTCAAGTTATGTGAAAAGGTATTTATACTATTTAATAATTAAGAATTTCACATACTTTAACAGTGATTCCCGGCAGCGACTACCGCCCAAAGGCTGTGCTTTACGGGCTATGTAATATAAACTGACAGGTAGGTGTTTTTATGGCAAAGTTTGAAGCAGGAATGGAAGCAATGGCGGATATGTACATCTTCGAGACTACCTCCCTTTTGGATGAGCTCGATCAGGTACTTATGAAAACCGAAAACGAAAGCGCCTTTGGCGAGGAAGAGATCAACGAGATCTTCCGAACCATGCATACTATCAAGGGTTCCTCCGCTATGATGGGCTTGGAAAATATGTCTAAGCTGGCTCATGCTATTGAAGACATGTTTTTCATAATTCGAGAAAATCACCCTCAGATCAACTCCATGGGCGAGCTTTACGATTTGGTGTTCACCGCTTCCGACCTGATGAAAGCAGAAATTGAGTTGCTTGGCGAGGACGAATATACCGCCACCGACTTCTCCGAGCAGATGGAAAAGATCGAGAGCTTTGTGGCAGTTTTAAAAGGGGAAGCTCCCGCAGCTGCCTCGGCAGCTCCTGCGGCAGCGGCGGAAACCGCTCCGAAGGCGGCAGAAGCAGCCGCTCCTTCGGCAACCTCCGAGATCACAGTCGTAAAGGTATTCTTAGAGGACGACTGCAAAATGGAAAACCTCCGCGCAGCTCTCGTTATCAACAGGATCACGGAATTGTGCTCTAAGCTGGAATACATACCGCCCGATATAGAAACCAACAGCGAAACTGCGCAGCTTATCATCGCCGACGGCTTTGAGATCAGCTTTTGCCCGTCTCACGGAAAAACCATTGACGAGGTTTTGAAAACCATTGAGGAAACCCCCAATGTTAAGACCTGTCAGGTTATCCAAAGAGGCTCTGCGGCGGCTGTGGAGGCTGCGAATATTGCGGGAATGTCCACGATCAAGGTTCATTTCGAGGACGACTGCAAAATGGAAAATCTCCGTGCGGCGCTGGTCGTTTCCAATGTTCGGGATGTTTGTGAAAACATTACCTTCGAGCCGGAGGACATCGAGACAAATACCGAGACCTGCAGGACTATTATAGAAGAAGGCTTTTTCGTTCACTACGACACGGAAAAAGAAAAGGCTGTTGTTCAGGCGGTTGAAAATACCCCCTGCGTAAAGAGCTACGAGATACTTCAGGCGGGCGACGCAAAGCCCAAAGCCGAACAGCCTCAGCCTGCCGCAGACAGCGCTCCCAAGGCGGAGGAAAAGAAGCCCGACGCCGCACCCGTTCAGGCAGCTGCCGCTCCCAAGCCCGCAGCAGCCGAAAAGAAAGCGGCTGCCGCACCCGCAGAGCCTGCCGCCGCTACCGCTGCAAAGGCTAATCAGAAGCAATCCCTTATTTCCGTAAACCTTAATAAATTGGACACGCTCTTGGATCTGGTAGGCGAAATCGTTATCACGGAAGCGATGGTAACCTCCAATCCGGATCTGAACGGCTTGAAGCTGGATAACTTCCAAAAGGCGGCAAGACAGCTCAGAAAGCTTAACGAGGAGCTTCAGGACGCTGTAATGTCTATCCGAATGGTTCCCCTTTCCGGCGCATTCAACAAGATGACCCGTATCGTCAGAGATATGAAGGTAAAGCTGAACAAGGACGTTGACCTGATATTCGAGGGCGAGGAGACCGAGGTCGACAAATCCATTATCGACCAGCTTAACGACCCTCTTATGCACATGGTCCGCAACTCCATGGATCACGGCATTGAAGATAATGTAGAGGACAGAATCGCAGCAGGTAAATCCCCCAAGGGAAAAATCACCCTGTCCGCTTACAACGCCTCGGGCGAGGTTATTATAGTGGTTGCCGACGACGGCGGCGGAATAGACCCCGAAAAGGTACTGTCCAAGGCTGAGCGCAACGGTCTTTTGACTAAGCCCGCCAGCGAGTATTCCGAAAAGGAAATACTCAACATGATAATGCTCCCCGGCTTCTCCACCAACGAGGCGGTCACCGAGTATTCGGGCAGAGGTGTGGGCATGGACGTTGTCCGCAAGAATATCGAAAAGATCGGCGGCAGCGTTTCGGTTGAGTCCAAGTTCGGAAAAGGCACCAACTTTACTATCAAAATTCCTCTTACCCTTTCTATCGTAGAGGGTATGGAAATATCGGTGGGAGAGTCCATCTTCTCCATTCCCATCAACTCTATCCGCGAGTCCTTCAAGGTCAAGCCGGATCAGATCGTTAAGGATACCAACGGCAAGGAAATGATTATGATAAGAGGCGAGTGCTTCCCTCTCATCAGACTTTACGAATTGTACGATTTGAAGCCCGAAACGGAGGATCTGTACGAAGGCATAGTAATTGTTGCGGAGGCGGAGGGCAAATCGGCTTGTATCTTTGCCGACAGGCTTATCGGCGAACAGCAGGTCGTTGTAAAGCCTTTCTCGCCCATGCTCAGCAATTACAATATTAAGCAGCACGGTATGTCGGGATGCTCAATACTCGGTGACGGTTCTATTACGATCATTCTTGACGTAAGTAATATTATCAAGGATTTCTGATAATACGAGAAAAAATAGGAAAGGATGAACATAAATGGGCGAAACCACAGAAAACATCACAGAAACCCGGACTGCAACCGGTAGTGCTGACGCTATCGAAATGCTTTCCTTTGATATCGACAATGTTATCTATGCTGTCGAAATTAAGTATATAAAGGAAATTATCGGCGTCGAAAAAATTACTGTCGTTCCCAAAATCCCCACTCATATCAAGGGCGTTATAAACCTGAGAGGCAAGGTCGTTCCCGTAATCAGTGTAAGAAGACGCTTTGAGCTTGAGGAGATCCCTTATGACAGCAGGACCTGTATAATCGTTCTTGAATTTGAGGACGGCGAACAGGTGGGAATTATTGTTGACAGAGTGCAAGAGGTAGTTGTTGCAACGCCTGACGACATAAGCAAAACTCCCGATTCAAAAAATGTCAACGCAAACCGCTATATTAGATCCATTATCCATTTAGATAACGGTGTAAGACTGCTAATCGACTGCAATAAGCTGATTAACGATGACAGAGGTGTTATGGTATGAGCTTAAAGCTTACAGACAATGATTTTCAGCGACTTGTTACGTTTATGAAAAAAAATTACGGCATAAACTTAGACAAAAAAGCCGTGCTGATCGAAGGAAGACTGGGCAACATGATCCAGCAAAGAGGCTTTGGAAGCTTCAAGGAATTTTTGGACTTCGCATTTGCGGATAAGACGGGACAGGAGACGGTACAGCTGGTAAACAAGCTTACCACCAACCACACCTTCTTTCTCCGGGAGCCCGAGCACTTTGAGTTTCTGAAATCCACGGTACTGCCGTATTTTGAACAAAACAACAAGGATCACAGCCTGAATATTTGGTGCGCCGCTTCCTCCACGGGACAGGAGCCCTACACCATTTTATTCACTCTGCACGATTTCTTCGGATCGAAAATGCCCGCTTGGCGGCTAAGCTACATCGCCACCGACCTGGATACCGAGGTGTTGAATTTCGCAAAAGCCGGCGTTTACACATTACAGGCGTTAAAGGACGTACCCAAGGCATGGCTTACCAAATACTTCGTCAAGATCGACGAAGGTCACTACAAGGTGCAGGATAAGCTGAGGGCGCAGATCCAGTTCAAGCAATTCAACCTTATGGATAAGATCCCCCAGGGCAGACCCTACGACCTGATAAGCTGCCGAAACGTAATGATCTATTTTGAGCAGCAAACCAAAAACGAGCTTATAGAGCGCTTTTACGACGTGACCAAGGAGGGCGGATACCTCTTTACCGGACACTCGGAAAGCGTTAGCCGAGAAACAAGATACACATACATAAAGCCTGCTATTTACAGAAGGCTTTCCGATAAAAATACAGCAAAGCCCGGTGCGGGCATACGTCCCGCCACAGGGTTCTCCGCTAAATAAGGAAGGATCCCTGATTTCCTATGATGACACCTACAACAAAAATTAAGGTCCTTTTGGTAGATGATTCCACCATGTACCGCACCCTTATGAATAAGGGGCTTTCCACAAGAACCAATATCGAGATAGTGGGAGAGGCGGCGGACGCATTTGAAGCCAGAGACAAAATAACCGAGCTTAAGCCCGATGTTTTGGTAATGGACATTGAAATGCCCAAAATGGACGGGATCACCTTCTTAAGACAGCTGATGGGACAGTACCCATTGCCCTGCATAATGGTTTCCAGCACCGACGGTGAACGGGACGCCATTGCGGCGGGTGCGGCGGCATTCATTCAGAAGCCCAAGTCTCCTGCCGACCAAAGCAGATTTATCACCATGTTGGGTACAAAAATCTCGGTAGCTGCCACCAAAAAGGTATCTTTCCCACCCCCGGGCGGCTCGTCCTCGGTGAAAATCGACGGCGTAGCCCCGATAAACGATATTTCCGCCAAAATCGGCCGCATACCGCCCAATCTTCCCACCAGGGACGAAATGGCGGGACTGACGAAGCGCAGCAGAGATCAGTTTATTGTAGCCTTGGGCGCTTCCACGGGAGGCACGGACGCACTGGAATGTGTGCTGAAATCCTTCCCGGACACAATGCCCCCCGTTTTGGTGGTGCAGCATATGCCGCCTGTTTTCACCAGGCTCTACAGCGAGAGAATGAACAAATGCTGCTCCCTTAACGTAAAGGAGGCGGCGGACGGCGACAGGCTGTCTCAAGGCACTTGTCTTATCGCTGCCGGCGGCTTCCAAATGGAGCTGAAAAAAGACGCCAAGGGTTATTACGTAAAGTGCTATCAAGGCGAAAAGGTCTCGGGACACTGCCCGTCGGTGGACGTTATGTTTAACAGCGTGGCTGAGGTGGCAGGGAAAAAGAGCATCGGCGCCCTTATGACAGGAATGGGGGCAGACGGCGCCAAGGGACTTCTTAATATGCACAATAAAGGCGCTCACACCATAGGACAGGACAAAGAAAGCTGCATTGTTTACGGTATGCCCATGGAGGCGTACAAATTGGGCGCATGCAGTGAGCAGCAGTCGCTTTGCAATATAGGAAAGACGATATGCAAGCGTCTTACCGACGGTTGGTAAGCAAATCCGCAAATCAAACTTTGTTATTTCTTTTGTGAAAAAATATTGACAAATTGTGACAAATGCTATAAAATAATGTTAAGATGTTTAAAATCACAAAAGTACAATAAATTCCCAACCATTAAACTGAAAGGAGTAATACTTCTTTTAAAACGGAGTATTTAAACAAGAAATGAAAAACTTGAAAATTGCACAAAAACTTCTTGTGGGCTATGGAACAATTCTCGTACTGATGGTCGTATTGGTATACTTCTCCATCAGCATATTGGGCAGCCTTAACGGAATTATCGAAAACTTCTACAAGGAAGCGGTTCAGATAGTAATGGTTTCCGGCGACATAAACGCAAACGGTCAGGAAATGGCAAAGAACATGCTTCATGCTATTGCTGTTTCGGATCCCGAAAAAGTGGAAGAATATATGAGTAAGGCAAAAAGCATATACAGCGACGATATTCTCCCCGCATTGGATACCCTTGAAGGCGTTATTGAAACCGAAGAGAACAGAGCGCTGCTGGCAACGATGAGAGAGGGCTGTCAAGAGATCCAAACCTCTTCAACCGAATTTGAGGCTTGCTTGGACACCGGCGACGTCAATGCATCTATTGAGGAATACGACACGGACATGTCCACCGGCCTGCAAACGCTTTATCATGCTGCGCAGGAGATGGAAGCCAACGCTCTTAAGGTAGCCGACGAGGACTATGAATCCAGTATCAGCTACGTTAATTCCGGCAGAATCATACTTATCGGCATTACAGTTGCGGCAGTGGTAATTGTATTCGTTCTGTCCGCTTACTTAACAAAGATAATCACCACCGGTATCAAGGAAGTCAGCAAGAACGCTCTTAAAATGTCCAACGGCGACTTCGACGTACATATCGTATACACCTCCAAGGACGAGGTCGGCGAGATGGCAAGGGATATGAGAGCTCTCTCGGACCGTACAAAGACTATTATCGACGATATTATCTACGTTTTATCGGAGCTGGAAAAGGGCAACCTTACCGCAGAATCCAGAAACCCCTCTGTTTATGTGGGAACCTATGAGAGAATCATCAAGTCTCTCCACTCCTTCAGAACTTCTCTTAACGAAACGATGCATAAGGTAACCATTTCTTCGGATCAGGTCGCTTCCGGTTCGGAGCAGGTTGCACTGGGTGCTCAGTCCTTGTCACAGGGCGCTACCGAGCAGGCTTCCTCCATTGAAGAGCTTGCCGCCGAGATCAACATCGTATCCGACGTTATCAAGTCCAATGCGGAGCAGGCTACCACCGCAAGCAACAGAACCAACGATACCGTAGCCAAGCTGAACGAAGCCAAGTCGGAAATGGACGCATTGGCAGACGCTATCAGAGAGATCAGCGACTCCTCCGAGGACACCAAGAAGATCATCAAGACTATCGAAGATATTGCATTCCAGACCAATATCCTTGCTCTTAACGCAGCGGTTGAGGCTGCCCGCGCAGGCTCGGCAGGCAAGGGCTTCGCAGTAGTTGCGGATGAAGTAAGAAACCTTGCGGGCAAATCCGCAGAGGCTGCAAAGAACACCACGGTTCTTATCGAAAGCACCGTTGCCGCTATAGAGAGAGGCAGATCCTTGGCTGATAAGGCAGTTGAAGAAATGAACATGAGCACCGAGGCTGCCGACCATGTACGGGTGATCAATAACGAGATCGCCAAGTCTGCAAATCAGGCTACCGAGTCCATGACGCAGATCTCCTCCAGCGTAGAGCAGATCTCCAGCGTAGTACAGACAAACTCCGCTACCGCAGAGCAATCCGCTGCTGCTTCCGAGGAGCTTTCCGGACAGTCTCAGATCTTGAAGGATCTGACCGCTCAGTTTGAGTTCTATGTTGACTGATGTGACTGATTGAAATAAGTAATAAACAAATAACCTCGTTCCGTTTGGAAACGAGGTTATTTTTTTCACACATTAAATACACATTCCGATAGACAGTGGCAGGAAAAGCCCTTCACTTCCCCACGCAAAATCTCTTAAACACTTCGTCGATCACGGTTTCGCTGACGCTTTCGCCTGTAAGCTCCATAAGTGCCTCCAATGCCGTTTCCAGCATTACGCCCGTAGCGTCTAAGGTAACGCCCGCCTTAATGCCGTCTATCGCCTTGCCTATCGCCTCCTCGGCTCTGAGGGCAACCTCCCGCTGGCGCTCGTTGGCGATAAAGCCTGCGGAAATGTCCAGCTTTTCGGGGTTTATCAGCTTGGCAGCCACATCGTTGAGCTTTCTGAGGGAAGCGGGATTGTTGGCGGAAATTTCTATCACCTTGCCGAATTTTGAAGCCAAATACGCCATATCCAGCTTATTGGGCAGGTCGGTTTTGTTTATTATGCAAAGGACGTTTTTACCCTTAAGCTTTTCGATAAGCTTGTAATCGTCGTTTTCAAGGGGACGGCTGTAATCGAACACCGCAAACACAAGCTGGGACAGCTCAAGCCGCCTTTCCATTTTTACCACGCCGATCCTCTCCACCGGGTTGTCGGTATCCCTTATCCCCGCACAGTCGGCGATCTTAAAGAGGGTGCCGCCAAGTATTACGTTTTCCTCCACAATGTCTCGGGTGGTGCCCTCAATATCGGTGACAATGCTTCTTTCACAGCCTACAAGCAGGTTCATAAGAGTGGATTTTCCCACGTTGGGCTTACCCACTATCGCAACGCTGATGCCGTCCCTCAGCGCCTGTCCCACATCGTAGCCTTCAAGCAGCAGCATAAGCTTTAATCGGCAGTCGGTGAGCTGCCCGATATGAGAGTTTATCTCAAAGCTGTTCAGATCCTCTTCGGGATAGTCTATCCATGCGGAGATCTGTACCGCCAGATCGGTAATTATATGCTTTACCGCCTCTATTTTCCTGTACAGCGCACCGTCCAATTGGGCGGCGGCGCACTTTAAATACTGGTCGCTTTTGGAATTTATAATGTCGGCGACTGCCTCGGCTTGGGTGAGGGTCATTTTCCCAGCTATCATCGCTCGGCGGGTAAATTCACCAGCTTGCGCCATAACCGCTCCCGCCTCGAGACAAGCCCGCAAAACCCGCCGCGTTATCAGCATGCCGCCGTGACAGGTTATTTCCGCCACGTCCTCCCCCGTGTAGCTGCGGGGAGCTCTGAAAATCAACAAAACGCCGTCGTCAAGCTTTTGCTGAGCCTGCTGCCCGTCGGGAGCGCCGTATATACCTCCGTAGCAAGCCGTATATCCCTCCATATCGGATATTTTCCTGTTTTTTGCAGGGTGAAAAACCTTTTCAGCCACCTCAAGGGCTTTATCACCGCTGATCCTTATAACCGAGATCCCGCCTGTGCCGGGAGCCGTTGCAATTGCCGCAATCGTAGACATAATTTATCCTCGTTTTCCGCTGTTCGTGATGCTGTGCCGAATACTATTTTTTCTTCTTCCAAAACAAAAATCCCTTTTTCTTGGGCTCGGCTTCGGTCTCCTCTTCCTTTTTTTCAAGGATCGAGGGGGCTTTCTTTTCCGCCTTTTTGGGCTTTTCCTCCTCTTCCTCGTCGAAGACGTTGAACAGGAAGGGCAGCTTGTTTAATTCGTCGCCCGTGTCCTCCAACAAATAGGTGTGAATGTTTTTGGGCACCTCTATCTCGTAATCCGCCTCGCCCTTTTCCAAAAGCAGGTCAAGCTGTTCTCCCATAAAGGTCTTCAGCTCCTCCTCCATGCCCTGATAATATTCCTCCACTATGATGTTGTACTCCTCGGAGGGGCTTCTGCCGCTGACCTCCATAAGATGAATACCTCTGCGAAGCTGTTCGGTGTACTCCAAATAGTCGCTCCAAAAACGGTTGGCGGCGGCAACGGCGGTTTTCTTTTCCAGCTCGTCCAGCTTCTCCTGTCCAAGCTGCTCCGCCGCCTCCTTATAGCCCTCGAAGCTCTTCCATATATTGGGGGATTTACCCCGCAAAATGCGGGTGCGGGCTTCAAATATCTGCTCCCTGTGCTTTTCGCCTATCATGGTGAATTTAAGCAGTCTGCTTCTTGCGTCAAAGCTGTTCCCCTCGGAAATGCGCTGAACCCGTTCCACCTCCCGCAGCAAGACCCTGTCCTCTATCGCCTCGTCCGAGGGCCGAGGAATATGCTTGGGGGGGAGCAGTGAATTTAGCTTGCAGCGCTCCATGATAGGCTCGTCCACCGACACAAAGGAACGGGTCTCTCCCACGTCGCCCTGTCTGCCGCTTCTGCCCAAAAGCTGCTTTACAATACGGCTGCTTTCGGGCATATAGGTGGAAATAACAAGCAATCCGCCCGCCTTTACCACCTCATCTCGGGTCCTTTCGTCGGCGCCGCCAAGCTTAATATCCACGCCTCTTCCCGCCATATTGGTGGAAATGGTGACCGCTCCCGCTGCGCCTGCGTTGCTGATTATCTCCGCTTCCTCGCTGTCGTTTTTGGCGTTCAGCACGGTGGCGTTTACCCCTTGAGCCTTCAGCAGCTCCGCCAAATGCTCGCTGTCAAAAATACTGCCTGTGCCTGCCAAAATAGGCTGACCCTTTTGGTGAGCCTCTTTTATTGCCTTAACCACGCCCTCCCACTTGGACTTGGCGTCGTAATAGATCTCCATGTCTCGGTCGATCCTTTGGCTGGGCACATGAG
>JAMPBF010000045.1 GCA_023666805.1 Bacillota bacterium | reverse complement strand
GCACGTAAACCCTGACGGTTTTTCTCCAAGCCTCTTTTCCCTCCGAAATTTATAAACTTGGACTTTTTCGACAGTCTTAGGGGGAACCCTTGGCGGAAAACCGACCAACGGGAGGTTTTTCGACAAGCTGGAGGGACGGCAAAAATGCCGTCCCCAAATGTTTTCTTCAAACCTCCCGAAAACCGTAAATTTTTTCCTGCTTTATCGACAAGCTTTTATTTCCCCACCTTCTCCGCAATCCTATTCATCAAAAGCGCAGAAATGGTTTTTATATCCCTCGAGGCATATACGCCCTTGTCCGACATATCATAAGCCTTGTAGGCAAGCTCCGCCGCTTCGCTGAGCTTTCCCTCTTTTTCCTTTTTCTGCGCCAAATTCATATAGCATTTGGCTGTAATTGCGCTGGCTTCGTCCCAAAGGTCGGTTTCCAGCAGAGGCATTATTCGTTCGGCAGCCCTTTGATACTCCCCCGCATTGTACAAATTTTTACTCTCCACAAGAATGTTGGAGCTAAGCTCCACCCTCGGTTCTTCCTCGTTTTCATCGGGAATTAACGAGCTGACGGGGATCTCCAGCACGCCCGCAAGATATTCCAAGGTTTTAAGCGACGGGTTTGCGCTGCCGCTTTCAATTTGGCTCAGCATATTTCGGGTGATAAAATCACCTGCCGCCTCCGTTTGGGTCATTTTCTTTGCAAGTCTTGCTTCCCGTATTCGCCTTCCGAGCTCGGAACGATCCATACCGATACCCTCCTTTTCACAGATCCTATATCTGATACCGATTCATAATCAAGTCGCTGATTTGATCGTGAATTACACCCTAAGCGCTGATTTGCGATCAATTAATACCGATGTAAATTTTATTTACTTATTATATTATCACCTATTTTTGAAAAAGGCAAGTGTTTTTTGCAAATTCTACATTTTTAACAAATTGCTGCAAGCCGTTTATGCAATTGCACGAATTTTGCCTGTAAGCGTTTTTGGCTGTTGACAAGAAAAAGTTTTGTGGTATAATTATAGTAAATAAAATTTACAATTCGCTTGAAGGAAAATAAAGGGGGAGTATATATGGAGTGGTTCAGCAATTGGTGGAACAGCCTTGAATTGGTACAGCAAATTCTTTATTGTATCGCTATTCCGTCTTCCTTGGTATTGATAATACAGACTATTATAATGCTCTTGGGTATCGGACACGGCGGCGAGGGCTTTAATCCCAGCGACACCTCGGGCCTCGGCGACGTGGATATTGACGGCGGCGCAGATCTCGGCGCAGACGTTGATATTGACATTGACGGCGATATGGGTGATATTGACGGTTCTCATGGCGATGTCAACAACTCCTCGGATCTGGCGGATTTCAGACTGCTGTCGGTGCAAAGCGTTATAGCCTTTCTCACCATTTTCAGCTGGAGCGGCATTACCGCCCTATCCAACGGAATGGTGCCCTGGGGTGCGCTGCTGTTGGCGGCTGCCTTGGGTTTCGGCGCAATGTTCTTGGTGGCAAAGATCATACAGTGGTCCTCCAAGCTGGCGCAAAACGGCACCTTTAACGTTAAGAACCTGCTGGGAGAAAGCGGAACGGTATATATTCCCATACCCTCCAAGGGCAGCGGTACGGGCAAGATAAATATCAGCTGCGGCGAAAGATTTATGGAATTTGACGCCGTCACCGAGGAGCAGGAGACCCTTAAAACAGGTACCGCCGTCAGAGTAGTGGATATTATCGCCGGAGCTACCTTGGTTGTAGAAAAGGTCTCTTAATAAAAAAGAGGTGTCCTTAAAAGGCTTATTTAAAGGCTTTTAAATAATAATTTGAACATCGTTCAAACCAACGCCGTGTATAATGCAGACGTTGAACTACGTTCAATATATGGCGGTCACAAAGGAAATAAGCGGAAAGGAGTATGCTCCTGCCGCAAATATAGGAGGAAATTATTATGCCAGAAACAATCATAGTAGCCATAATGATAGGCGTTGTGGTTCTTATCGCCCTTCTTATAGCTATACTGTCCCGCTACCGCAAATGCCCTTCCGACAAGGTATTGGTTATTTACGGTAAGGTAGGCTCGGAGAAAAACGGTCAGGCTCGCTCCGCCAAGTGTATTCACGGCGGCGCAGCGTTTATCTTCCCCGTACTCCAGTCCTTCCAGTATTTGGATCTGACCCCCATTTCGATCAACGTGGATCTTAAAAACGCACTTTCCAAGCAAAATATCCGTATCGACGTACCCTCCAGATTTACCGTGGGCATTTCCACTGAGCCGGGTATCATGCAGAATGCGGCGGAGCGCTTGTTGGGGCTTCGCATGAACGAGATACAGGAATTGGCAAAGGATATTATCTTCGGTCAGCTCCGTTTGGTGGTTGCCACAATGGACATCGAGGAGATCAACACCGACAGAGATAAATTCCTGCTGGCTGTTTCCAACAACGTGGAGATAGAGCTTAAGAAAATAGGACTTCGCCTCATAAACGTTAACGTAACCGATATTAACGACGAAAGCGGATACATTGACGCACTGGGTAAGGAAGCTGCCGCAAAGGCTATCAACGACGCCAAAAAGAGCGTTGCGGAAAAGGACAGAGACGGTGAGATCGGTAAGGCGAACGCCTTGAGAGATCAGCGTATTCAGGTATCCGCAGCCAACGCTATCGCCATCAAGGGTGAAAACGACGCAAAAATCGAGATCGCACAGTCGGAGGCAGCCCGCCGCGAAAAAGAAGCGGAGGCTTTGCGTATCGCAACTGCGGCGGAAGCCGTGCAAAACGCCAAGGCAAGAGAAGAAGCCTACAACGCACAGAAGGAAGCCGAGCAGACCCGCGCCAATTTAGAGAGAGCCACTCAACAGGCGGATATTATCGTAAAGGCGCAGATCGCCAAGGAACAGGCTGAGATCGCCGCAGAAGCGGAGGCAGAGGTTCTCCGCCGCAAGGCAAAGGGTGAAGCTGATGCTATCTTCGCCAAAATGGAAGCTCAGGCAAACGGTGCAAGAGAGATACTGCAAAAGCAGGCTGACGGTCTCAGAGAGATCGTCAATGCGGCAGGCGGCAATGCGGACGATGCGGTCAAGCTGATAGTTTCCGATAAATTAGAGGAGCTTATGCGTATCCAGGTTGACGCTATCAAGAACATCAAGATCGACAAGGTCACCGTTTGGGACAGCGGCGCCGGCGGAAACCCCGACGGAAAAAGCTCTACGGCAAATTTCATCAGCGGCATGATGAAGGCGGTTCCTCCCTTGGGCGAGGTGTTCAAGCAGGCAGGAATGGATCTGCCCTCATTTTTGGGCACCCCCTCCGCAGACGACGAGGAGGATATTGCCGCCTTTGCCCCGCCGGCAAAGACCTCGCAGGACAATGCGTAATTTCCGAAAAGTCGGGAGGGCAGGGAAATGACAGGCAGAAGCAAAAGGATCATCGCCCAAAATAATTTGGCGGAGGGAACGATCACCGACATAAACAGATGCTGGTGGTTTAAAATAAACACCAAGCCCGTTCGCACCGATTCCATGGACGGAGCGGTCTTCCCCAATATTATCAGCTTTTCCTATAAGGTGAACGGCTGCGAATACAACGGAAAAAAGTTCATTGGCATAAACACAAGACGCTTGCAAAAAGGCGATAAAATAACGGTGTATTACGACGGCGATAAGCCTTGCAGATATGCCCTTTCCGACAGTGTGTTCGGCAGAGAATTGTATTGAGATACACAAAACCGTCCGTTAAATGCGGACGGTTTTGGTTTACCAATAAAGCAGTAAAATTCCCATGCTCTACGGCAGCAGCCTGCCTGCAAGAACACACCCCAAAAATGAAACAGCAATCGAAAAAAGGAGAGAATAAAAGAAATACCCAAAGAAATAAAGAGAAAATCAGATATATTTGAAAAAAATTCTCAAAACCTATTGACAAATAAAAAAAAGAATTGTATAATATCAACTGTTGCGCTAAGCATGACTTAGCATCGAGCCGAAAATCAGACGGCTGCAAAGAAAAAAACAGGAGGAAAAAATTATGTCTACTTATATGCCCAATCCCCAGACAGTTGAACGTAAGTGGTATATTCTCGACGCTGCCGGCAAGCCTCTCGGACGCGTTGCGGCACAGGCTGCTCTTATGCTTAAGGGCAAGCACAAGCCCACCTACGCTCCCCACTGCGACTGCGGCGATTTCGTAATTGTTCTTAACTGCGAAAAGGCGGTTCTTACCGGCAAGAAGCTTGATAAGAAGTATTACAGATGGCACACCGGATATATCGGTCATCTCAAAGAGGTTCAGTACAGAAAGTTGATGGCTGAAAAGCCCGAAAAGGCAATGGAGCTTGCAGTTTACGGTATGCTTCCCAACAACACGATCGGCAGAAAGGCTATGACAAGACTTCGCCTTTACAGAGGCGCAGAACATGTTAATGCCGCTCAGAAGCCCGAAGAATTTAAGTTTTAAGGAGGAGCAATATGTACGAATCTAAACCATACTATTATGGAACAGGCAGAAGAAAACATTCCGTTGCAAGAGTCAGAGTTTACCCCGGCTCAGGAAAAATCACCATAAACAACAGAGATATTGACGATTACTTCGGACTTGACACCTTAAAGCTGATCACCCGTCAGCCCTTGGCGTTAACGGGCACAACCGAAAAGTTCGACATCGTATGCACCGTTGCAGGCGGCGGTGTAACGGGACAGGCAGGTGCGATCCGCCACGGTCTCTCCAGAGCCCTTCTCCAGTACAGCGAGGAGCTTCGCCCCGTACTTAAAAAAGCAGGCTTCCTGACCCGCGACCCTCGTATGAAGGAAAGAAAGAAGTACGGCTTAAAGGCAGCCCGTCGTGCGCCTCAGTTCTCCAAGCGTTAATTGCGGGCTATATTGTTCTTGTTAACGTGCGGTTCAAGACTGAATCGGATATGTGATTATATCAAATTATAAAAGACATCTGCTGAAAAGTCAGATGTCTTTTTATTATGATCAAACAAATCCTTACGCCGCATCGGTCCTTATTTTTTTGCCGCCCTCGGTATCAAGCAGCTTTCTTATCCAATCGGCAACGCTCTTATCGGTATAGGGCTGTATCTTCAGCGTCTCCATCAGAGAGCAGTACTTATCCACCATGCAAACCAGCCAGCCCTCTCGGTTAAAGGGCACACGGGTAAAGGTGAGCGGCCACATATGGGTCACGATAATGCTGTATTCCTTGGGGCTGATTTTAAAATGCCGCCTTGCGTTTCTTGCGGCGATCATCGGGTGATGAAATCCGTGAAGCCCTTCCTTGGCTGCCTCGGGCGGGATCCTGTGCCAGTCGTAAAGGAAAAAATCGTGCAGCAAAGCGCCTCTCACCAAGGTCTTGGGATTGCAGCCGAATTTATACCTTCTGTTTAACATATAGCAGTATCTTGCCACCATTATGCTGTGAGTAAAGACGCTTACCTCTCCGTGCTGAACATTATGCCTTGAGGAAAGCATGCTTTTGTTTTTAAGTATGTCTCTTGAATACGATACGAAGGCTTTGGAAGCAACATTCATGGTCAAATAGATCCTTTTGGTTTTATTGGGGTTTGGACTGCGAGGGTGTTTCGGAGTTTTGACTGCGTCGGCGGATCATGCGTCCTTGCGCATCTCCTCCTCCGTTTCCTCCTCGGGACTTTGCAGATTTGTTTTTATGGCGGGCTTTACGCCGTTTGCTTTATTTTGGCTGTAATTTCGGCTTATCCTGCTTTGGATCGCATCGGAGAAATGACCGAAAATATTGCCCACCTGCATTCGCTTTTGCCGTATTGCCCTCATGATCTGATCGGGGGACATTTTCTTTGCCACATTGTGCCAGCCGATGGTCTGACTGACCGTTACAGCCATATCCGTTCCCATAGCCACGGCAAAGGTGATGTCGAATATTGTCATAAACAGGCTTCCCACACTGTTTCCCAACCACTGCATAAATGGGAACAGTATATATATCTGAAGCAGCGACATTGCCCCCCAGCAAAGAGAGCTTAAAAGGGAAATGCGGTTTTTATAAGTAAGCTTCATCATGCTGTAATCCCAAAACTGCCTGTGAAAAACGGTTTCCATGAGCCACCCGGTGAAGTATTCCAGCAAAGTGCAGCAAATAAGACCCGACAAAAACACAAAAAATCCGTTTTGCCTAAAAGGGTTGCAGCAAAAGATCATCATGCAGCCCCCGAAGCCGTAAATAGGGATATAAGGACCGTGGAGAGAGCCTCTGTTCACAAATTTCTTGTGATAAAGCGACTCCACCATGGTTTCGTGGATCCAGCCTATCATGCAGAACGTGAAAAACATGAAAAGCCAATGTTCAAAAGCAATTCCGTACATTTATTTTCCTTCGCCCAAAATAACCGAATGAGGTTCGGCTATTATCTTGCCCGTATTTCCGTTTTTCTCAATTTTTTCCGTTATCTTAAGACCGCACGCTGTTATTTGTCTGTTTCGGCGGCGTCCTTTTTCTCGCTGTAAGGGTTGATGGCGTTGTTGATGGCTGCGGCGTTTGCTTCGGACCAAGTGCCTTCGGCTGTCTCTTCAACGCAGCGGTTGGTTTCCTCCTGTATACTGCTGAGCATTGCCGCCTTGATCCTGTCGCCCTCGTAGGAGGAGCTCTTCAGGGACTGATATTCCTCCTCGTCCAGCTCTATGTACACGTTTACGGTTTCCTCACTGCCGTTTTCCACCTTTACCCTGTACCACTTGGGAACGACCGTATCGCTGCCGTCGTCATAAACGGCTCTGATAAGGCACTGCTTTGCTACCGTTCCCTCCTTGACATACGCCTTCAGCACGTAAAAATTATCGCTCTTGCCCGAGATCGCCTTCAGCACAGCCTTTGCGGAGCTTTGAGCAAAGTCCTGACAGCCGGGCACGACCAGCTCGGGGAACAGGAAGGTTTTTCCGAAAAAGCCCGCACAGCCGCCTATAGCCAAGGCGAGCACTACGGCGATCAAAGTCGGAAGAAGAGAGCTTTTCTGCTTGCTGCGGCGTTTTTTCTTTTCCTTGCGGCTGTTTTCGTCAGCCTCAAAAATCTGTATGCCGCCGTTTTCCGCCGCAGGCTCCGAGCCGCCTCCGGGTATTCCCGGCACTCCCGGAACGCCGGGAACGCCGGGAACTCCCGGTACTCCGGGAACCCCCGGGATCCCGGGTATGGCGGCAGCCTCGGCCGCCGCACCGCTTTTTCCCGCCTCCTTGCCTTTTTTGACGGGGTGAGGGGTAAGGTCGGGATTGGTGGGAGAGAGCTCGATAACTCCTCCTGCCTGAATAGCCTTTTGCTGTTCCTCCGTCAGCTGCTCGGGAGGATTTGCCCCCGCAGGAGCCTGATAGCCGCTGTCGCCCTCCTCGTTGTCTTCGTCGTCGGGAAGATCGTTCAGGTCGCCCACGCCCAAAGCCTTGCTCTCCTCCACCAGCATGGAGGAATTTTGCAGCATTTCGTTTATGGCGGCAGTATTGTCTATAGGCGTGCCCGCAGCCTTTTTGTCTCCCAAAACGCCCACGGGAGCGCCGCATTCGGGGCAATTTTCCGTGCCCTCCGGCATTTCTGCGCCGCAGGAGGGACATTTGATCATCTTATTTTCCATAAGAACTCCTTTTCGGGAATTTCCGCAATGTTTGTAATGTTACGGCAAACGGCAAAAATCACCGTTTTCCGCCGCTGACGTTTTATATAAATATAAGAGGTTCTTTTAATATTGTAACATCAATCGGGTAAAAAGTCAACCGAAAATTCAGCCGTTCCTTTTACCGTCTCCGCCCGAATTTTCCGCCGACAAAGAAAGCAGGATCCGACGCTACCTGATCTCCCAAACGATCTCCACCTGTGCCGAGACCTCTATTTCCTCGGGATTTATCTCCGTATCGGCTAAGCCCCTGACCTGCTCGCCGAACACGGTGCGGGAGGCAGTCATTCTCGTTTGGGAATATATGCTTATCTCCTCGGGGTTATAATTGATGCGGCAAATTTCGCCCAGCTCCGCACCCGCCGCTTCGGCAAGGACCTTTGCCTTGCGGTGTGCGTCTTTGACCGCCAAGGACAGCAGCTCGTCGGAGACCCTGTCCCTGTCCCTTACCGTAAGGGACACGTCAAACTGCGGCACGGAGCTTTTGCAGCCCGAAAGGGCTTCTATAACCTTTTTGAGTTTTTCTGAACACTGTTCAAACTTTAAGCTCATATTTTGAACGCAGTGGTAGCCCACAAACCTTTTTTTCCAGCCGCCGTCCTGGTAATTTTCATACTGAGTGCATATGTTGTAGGCGGAAGTGGTCAACTCCTTTTTTTCAAAGCCCGCTTCGCTTAAAGCCGCAGTGATCTCGGCTACCTTTTCCGCTTGAAGCACGGTGGTTTCGGCGTAATCCTTGCTGACGGTTTCCACCGTCATTGAAACCGTAATAAGATCGGGGGGAATGCTTTCCTTGCCCGTCCCTATCACCGTAACGGTTCTTTTTTCGCTGCTCATGCTGTTATCTCCTTTATTTGTAAATTTTTGACCTGTTTTAGGGAAAATATTCCGCCGTATTCCCATAATTCCGCTTTTAGCTTATCACAACTTTCATTATCTGTCAAGCACAATATATTGATAGACTGCTTTACTTGCCTATATTCCGATATAGGCAAACGCAGCTGACTATCTTGACTGTCTTAATTGCCTAAACTGCCTAAGCTGCCTGAGCTGCCTAAACCTCCTAACTGCCCTCGATATAGCCGCAGGCTCGATTATTAGCCATACCCGAGGCGCTGTTTTTTCGGCGACGGTAAAAGTCCGTATCCTGACCGAAAATCGGCATTGCTTTGCTCTATCCTCCTTTGCGTTTGAAAAGACCGTCACTTTGCCGTACAATTCCACTTGCTTTTTTTGTCGTATTATGTTACAATAGAAAAGTCAAGGGGGAAGGGTTATGAATTTTGTGCTGGCTATGGCTAAAGCGGTACTGTACGCTATGTACCGTCCCAAGGTAAAATGGCTTGACCCCGATATGAAAAAAGCCTTTAAAAATAAGCCCTGCGTTTTCGTCTGCAATCACATCACCCACAATGACGGGCAAATGGCGGGTGTTATCCTAAGCCGATTTAAGCCGTATTCCTTGGTTGCCAAGGATTGGTACGACAAAAGGCTTATGGGATTTTTTCTGAAGCACGCAAGGACTATCCCCATAGACCGCAGCAATCCCGACGCCGATTGGTATTCGCAGGGGCAGCGGGTCATTTCGGAGGGCTTCCCCATGCTGATCTTCCCCGAGGGCAGCACCGCCAAGGACGGCGTTATGAAGGAGTTTAAGCCGGGAGCGGCTTTGCTTGCCGCAAAGATGTCCGTCCCCGTCGTACCCTGTGCGATTTACGGAGAGTATCACGTTATTTTCGGCAAAAGGCAGGAATTTATAGTGGGAAAGCCCATAGAAATGAATTGCCCCGCCGATGTGAGACTGTCCAAATACGCCCGAGAGCAGACGGCGCTGATCCAACAGGCGGTAAAGGATCTGCTGGAGGGCAGCAAAAACCCTCACTGACAAGGCATAAGGCGGAAACGCTCAATATAAAAGAAAAGAGGAAATAACAATGAACGAGAATGAAATCAAGGAAAAAATCAAGGCTATGCTGGTGGAAAATCTCAGGATACCCGCAGACGCTTTGGAGTACGATTCCGAGCTTTTCGGCGACGACATCGGTCTTGACTCCATCGACTCCATCGAAATTATCGCAGGTATTGACACGCTTTTCGGCGTACAGATGACAGGTGTTGCAAAGGAAAATTTTCAGTCCGTAAACACACTTGCCAAATACGTACAAGAAAATATGTAAGCAATGCTGTTTTCCGCAGGCGCAAACAGGCTGCCGCTTCGACCGAGGATAGCTTGTTTTCGGCGGTTATCGCCCCACGCCGCTTTGCGGCAGCGTTAAAAGCAAAAACAGCGTAAAACGGCTTACGGCAGTGTACCCGCGCTGAACGGAGCCGATGATTGAACGCCGTTCAATCCAACCGACCTACAGATACCCAAAACAAAGAGGAGAAAGCTTTTTAAGGTTGCTCCTCTTTTTGAGATTTGGAATAATTCGGAATAACTTGGAATTAACTTGGAATTGACTTGGAATTGACTTGGAATAAATTCGGAATAAACAGGAGAATAAAAAATGTCAGATAAAAACAGATGTGTTGTAACGGGCTTGGGTCTTATCTGCGCCTTGGGCGACAGTGTAAACGAATGTTGGGAGAATGCGGTAAACGGCATTTCGGGGATCCGAGACGTTACGGTGATAAATACCGACGAATGCTACGCAAAGAAAGGCGCAGTAAACGACACCCCCAACAGTGAGCTTTCCTCCGAAAACTTCGACCGTTCCTCGCTGCTTTGCATAAAGGCGGCGGCGGAGGCGCTGAAGGACGCCGCCATCGACGATTACAGAGGCAGCGGGATAGGCGTTATTGTAGGCAACTGCGTAGGCGGCGCCGCCAGCATTGACGGTTATTTCACCGCAGTAAAGGAAAAGGGAGAGGAAAACGTTCCCAAGGAGGAGATATTGAAAATGCCCGCCTCCGCCATTGCCAACAACGTTTCCTCCCATTTCGGGCTGAAGGGAGTTACGGCAAATATAGTAAACGCCTGTGCGGCGGGAACCATAAGTCTCAGCTACGCCTGCGACCTTATCCGCAGCGGCGAGGCGGAGGTGTTCCTTGCAGGCGGCTCGGACGCCTTTACCTCTCTCGCCTTTGCGGGCTTTAATGCGCTTCACGCACTGGATCCCAAGGCGTGCTCCCCCTTTAACCGCAGCAGCGGCATTACCTTGGGAGAGGGTGCGGGAATATTGGTGATAGAAAGCTATGAGCATGCGGTGCAGAGAGGTGCGAAAATCTACTGCGAGATCTTGGGCTCGGGGGTAAGCTCCGACGCACACCACATCACCGCTCCCCGTCCCGACGGAGAGGGTCAGATGAGCGCCATAAGACGGGCAATATCCAATTCGGGTCTCAGCCCCAAGGATATAGACTACATAAACGCTCACGGCACAGGCACTGCGAAAAACGACGAGGCTGAATTTTTATCTCTTCACACAATTTTTGACGGCGAAAACGACAGCCTTTCGGTAAGCTCCACCAAGTCCATGACGGGACACTGCTTGGGAGCGGCGGGATCTATCGAGGCGGTATTTGCGGTAAAGGCGGTAAAGGAGGGTATAGTACCTCCCACCACGGGCTACACCGCCGAGGATAAGGAGGCGCTGACCGAAAAGGCGGGGAAGATCGATTTCACCCCCAACGACAGCAGAAAAAAGCCTTTGAATTACGTCATGTCAAATTCCTTCGCCTTCGGCGGCAACAACGCCAGCATAATTTTCGCAAGGGAGCATAAGGAAATTCCCGAAAAGCGGTGCGATCAGCCTGTTTATATCACAGGCTTGGGCATAGTCAGCAGCGAGCGGGGAGAGGACGGAAGCGCAGATTCCTTAAGGGCGCAGCTTACCGCCGAGGACTACAAGGCTCACGATATAAAAATGGCGTTTTACCGCAAGCTGGATCGCTTCAGTCAGCTGCAGCTGGTAAGCGGCGTCAAAGCGTTGGCGGACGCAGGCTTTAAAACCGATGCGGGCAATGAAAACGACATCGGGATCATTATAGGCACCTCGGACGGGCCTATGACCGAGATCGCAGATTTTCAGAAAAATATTATCGAACACGGTACAAACGGCGGCAGCGCCTTTTCCTTCCCCAACACCGTTTACAATGCGGCAGGGGGATATTTCTCGATCTTCTCGGGGATAAAGGGCTATAACGTAACGGTCGCCAACGGCTGGCAGGCGGGACTTCAAAGCGTTTGCTACGCCTACAATGTTATCGGCAACTGCGAGGAAAGCGTAATGGTGGCGGCGGGCACGGACGAAAACACCGACGTTACAGCCTATCTTTACGGCAAGTACGGCGTTAAGACTGCGGATAAGCCTTACGGCGGCGGCAGCGGCTTTGTTTTGGGCGAGGGCTCCGTTTCAATAGTACTGGAAAACGAGGAATACGCAAATAAAACAGGGGCGAAAAAATACGCCGAGATCGCAGGCTGCGGAATGTGCCACGGCGGCACTGATTTTTCCGAAGCCAAGGTGGACCCCGAGGCAATGAAAAAGGCTGTTGAAAGCGCCTGCCGCAAGGCGGACGTCTTTTTGGAGCAGATAGATTTTGTCAGCGGCTTCGGCTGCGGCATTAAGGCTATCGACGACGGAGAGCTGGAGGTTTACAGAGAGCTTTTCGGGGTAAACAAGCCCGTTCTTTCGGTAAAAGCGGTCACGGGAGACGCCAGAGCCGCCTCCGCAGCTATGGCGCTTGCTCAGGCGGCAAGGGTCTTAAGCGGTGAAGAGGCTGCGGGTCAGTGGTTCAAGGTCACCGACAGCGGAGCGGAGGCTTCCGAAAAGCCTTCGGGCAGCAGCTATGCCTTGGCGGTAAGCATGGGCGCAGGCGGCTCTTATTCCGCCGTTGTGATAAAAAAGGTTTAAAGAGGAACAGATAATGGAAAATACAGAAAAAGTTGCATTGATAACCGGTTCTTCCAGAGGGATAGGCAAGGCTTGCGCTTTAAAATTAGCCGAGAAGGGCTTCGATATTGCCGTTAATTACAACAGCAATCAAGACGCCGCCGACAAAACGGCAGAGGAGATCATCGCCATGGGAAGAAGGGCGGTGGCGATAAAAGCCGACACCTCCGATCTTAAACAGGTCCGGGATATGTTCAGGACCGCCTTTAACGAGCTCGGCAGCATCGACGTGCTGGTAAACAACGCAGGGGTGGTAAACGACGCATATCTTTTGATGCTGAACGCCGAATCCCTGCAAAAAAGCTTGGATATAAACATCAAGGGCTATTTTAACTGTGCACAGCAGGCGGCGCTGAAAATGATGAAAAAGCACAGCGGCAGGATCATTAACATCTCCTCGGTAAGCAGCGTGCTTTCCTTGGCGGGTCAAAGCGTATACAGCGCCACCAAGGGAGCGGTGAACTCCATGACCGCCGTGCTTGCAAAGGAGCTTGCACCCTACGGAATACAGGTAAACGCAGTCGCCCCCGGCTTTGTGGAAACGGAGATGATCGACGCCGTGCCGGAGGAGAAGATGAAGGAATATTTGGAGCAGATCCCCATGAAGCGCCTTGCAAAGCCCGAGGAAATCGCAGAAGCGGTATCGCTTTTGGCTGACGGCTCCCTTTCCTACATGACGGGCCAGGTGCTTATATTGGACGGAGGAATGAGCCTGTAAAATGAGCGTAATGAATATAAACGAGATAAACAGCCGCATAAAGCAGCGCCCGCCCTTTCAGATGATAGAAAGGGTGCTGGAGCTTACCCCCGATCAATCGGCGGTGGGCATAAAAAACGTATCGGTGAACGAGCCTTATTTTGTCGGGCACTTTCCCGATGCCCCCATAATGCCGGGAGTGCTTATCACCGAGGCATGCGCACAGCTTTGCTCACTGGTGATCGATCCCGAAAAAAGCAACGACCCCGATAAGATATTCGTGCTGCTTAAAATCAAGGACTTCAAATTTATAAAGCCCGTTATACCGGGGGACACGCTGACGATCGAGGTAAACAAGACCTTGGATTCCTCGGGCTTGTATGAATTTTCCGCAGCGGTAAAGGTCGACGGCAAGATAAAGGCGAAGGGTGCGCTTATGTTCACCGCCATAGATAAATCTTCGATTTACGAATAACTTTGCGTGTAAGGGTGAAAAATGAAACTGCTTTTAATCAATGCCAGTCCCCGCCGAGAGCGCAGCAATACTCTTAAAATTTCCCGAGCTTTTGCAGACGGATTTCCCGATTTTTGGGAAAGGGAGGAGATCACTCTTTCCGACTTGGAGATAAAGCCCTGCTTGGGCTGCTTTTCCTGTTGGGGAAAAACCAAGGGGCAGTGCGTTATCAAGGACGATATGGACGGGCTTCGGCTGAAGCTTCAGCTGGCGGACGTAATAATCGAAAGCTTTCCCCTGTACTTCTTCGGAATGCCCTCGGGGCTTAAGGCAATGACCGACCGATGCCTTCCCTTTATGCTGCCCTACGGCGGGGAGCTGGGCGGGGATATGCTTTTTCATCAATTGAGAGACGGGGAAATGCTGAAAAAGAAGCTGGTCGTTATCTCAAGCTGCGGCTACGGGGAGGCTGAGCCTATGTATAAGGCGCTTGTGAGCCAGCTTGATCTGATCTGCGGCAAGGACAGGTACACGCATATTTTTTGCCCGCAGGGAGAGCTTTTTTTCTCGGGAACGGCTTCGAGACAGCAAAGAGCTTATCTTGAAACGGTGACCGCTGCGGGAAAGGAATTTGCGGAAAAATTCAAAATAGACAGCTCCACCGTGGACAAGCTGAAAAAGCCCCTTTTGTCGCCCAAGGGCTTTGAAACGGTGACAAAGGGACATAAGGAATGGTTTCCCGACCCCGAACAATCGGGAAACGAGAATATTGAGGTAAAAAAGGACTGAAAAAATGGGAAAGCTTGTAAGAGCCTTATCGGCTGACGGCAGCGTTTTATGCAGCTCGGTAGACGCCGCCGATATTTGCAACGAGATCGTGAGAATACACACCCCCTCTCCTGCGGCAACTGCGGCAATGGGCAGGCTGGCGGCGGCGGGGGCTTTAATGGGTGCGCTTATGAAGGGCGAGGACGACGCTCTGACCCTCAGGATAAACGGAGGAGGACCGGGCGGCACCGTTCTTTGCGTTGCGGACTATATGGGGAACGTGCGCTGCTGCTGCGACAATCCGCAGGCGGATCTTCCCCTTAAGGAGAACGGAAAAATAGACGTGGGCGGCTTTGTGGGAAACGACGGATTTTTGGCGGTGATAAGGGATTTGGGCTTAAAGGAGCCCTACGCCACCCAATCCCCCATAGTTTCGGGCGAGATCGCAGAGGACATTACAGCCTATTATGCCATAAGCGAGCAGATCCCCACGGTGTGCGCCCTCGGAGTTCTGGTGGACAGGGACCGCAGCGTTAAGGCGGCAGGAGGCTATATAATCCAGCTTGTGCCCCCCGTCAACGAAGCGGCAATAGATTTTATCGAAAAAAATATCAAGAATATGCAAAGCGTGACCCAAATGCTCACCGAGGGAAAAACTCCCGAGGAGATAGCCTTAATGGGCTTAGAGGGCTTGCAGGGCGAGATCCTGGACAGCTGGGACTGCGGCTACAAATGCAAATGCAGCCGAGAGCGCACCGAGCGCATGCTGATAAGCATAGGCAAAAAAGACCTGCTTTCCTTGGCGGAGGAGGCAGAGGGAGATACCGAGATCTGCTGCCAGTTCTGCGGGAAGAGGTATTATTTTTCCAAGGAGGAGCTGGAGGAGCTGGCGGGAAATTGTTGAGTAGTATTTAATGGCGGAGATCTGACTGTTCTCCGCTCAGCTTGTCGAAAAACCTCCCGCTGGTCGGTTTTCCGCCAAGCTGTCGCCGTTTTTTGGGCAAAGCCCAAAAAACGAAAATCGGG